>JBFMDH010000033.1 GCA_040754075.1 Acidobacteriota bacterium | reverse complement strand
TTTTGTTGACCTTTGCTGATCAGGGCTGTCAAATAACTCTCATCTTTTTCGCTTAGTTTTATATGTTCTTTTTTCATGATAAAACTAAATGACTAAAAGACGTAAAAACTTAGAAAACGGTGTACTTAGGTATTTCATTTCTGCCCAATCGCAAAACCAAGTGAAAACCTGCGAGGCTTGAATCGGATGCTGATTCGCGGTCAGAGACCGCTTACTCAATGGAGTTCAGTTATTCTTGAGATGCCATCAAATCGCACTATGCGATTTCTTTGCGCAGTTGTTCGGCAACCGGAAGAAATTTATAGGTCGCAATGGCGACATTGGCGGTTGGCAGGATTTCCAGTATGAGGTAGTAATTCTTGTCTAATTCTTCGACGATGAAGGTTGCGCCCGCGTACTCCATCAATATCGGTTTTTCGCGTTTTACCCCTAATTTATTAAGCGTTTCTCTACCTGACACCGCAGCGATGACCACATAAGCGGCGCGCAAACGCAATTGCTCATCGTCGCCTACGGTGAACCATTGCACCGCTTCGCCATCCGCTTCGATGAGGATGGCGCTCACTGCGCCCTCAACGTTTTCGACCAACTTTTGCAATATCGCTCGGAAAGGCACACATTCCTCGTTCAATTTCGGGTGATTGGTGTGAGAATGAAGATAATTATCGAAAGCCTGCCGTTGCGCAACCGGATTCTAAAAAATCGGGGCGAAGTGAATTCAAACCCGATTGAGTCTGATTTCACTTCGCCCCCGACGAATCAATAAAATGTGCAAAGTTGATTGGCGCGATTAAAACTTAACTGCCGAAATTCACCGCCAGGTCTTTGCCGAAACTGAAATTCGGACGACGACGCGATTTCAACGCCTTGGTTCCGGTCTGCGAAAGCGAAGTGACGAGAATCGGCAAGGCAATCGTCGGGTCGCAAAGCACGGTGACGGTCTTGGCATCTTTGGCGACGCGCCCCCAGGTTTGCGCTTCATCGAATGTGCGTCCGGCATTGACGCTTGATTCCGGTAAATCGAGTCCGATTTGAATGCCGTATTTGTGACCGCGAACCGATTGCTTGATAATCGACGCGGTGACTTCCGCCTGTTGCAAGAAGTTTCTCGGCGCGCCGCCGCCAAACAGGACGACGCCGGTGTTGACCGAACGCGAAACGATTTGCGCCGCGTCAACCATGTCTTGAATGATGTCGAATTGAAACGGATTTTTGCGATTGATGCGCGAAGCGGCGATGCCGACAGCGATTGCCGAATCCGCAATGCCGGGGCAGAACACCGGCACTTTCGATTTATAAGCCGAAGTTAAAATGCCGTCTTCGGTAGCGATTTCGGAAAGCTCACGACCGAGCAGATGCAAAAATTCGCGGGTCGAATAGGGGCGCATGTGGTCAACCGTATTGGCGAAATTGCCTACCCATTCATCGGCTTCGCGATATTCATATTCGCTGGCAAGCGTGTCATAAAAACGCCCGACCTGCGCTTCGTAAAGTTCGGCGTTGCTCATACCGGCAGACGCCTGGTAATGATAACGACCAAGCGTTTCATGCAAATCGTGAAAGAGATTGGTGCCGCTGGCGACCACCACATCCACATAATGATTTTTAATCAGGTAGGAAATCAGCCGTCGCATTCCCGAAGCGATCAACGCGCCCGAAAGCCCCAGAAAAATCGTGGCATTATCAGCCAGCATATCAATCCAGAGATTATGTGAATCGGCAAGCGCCCGCGCCTGAAAGCCCGCGCCTTCCATTTTTTGGAGAATCCCCGAAACCGAGCGGTCACGGTCGATTTGCACAGGTTTGGTGGGGTTGGTTAAAAACTTTGCACTTTTTTGTCTTCTCATCATCATAAAATAACCTCAGTAGTCGGTAGCCGGTAACCGGTAGTCAGTGGCGGCTGCTGTGCCAACTACTGCCTACCGACTACCGACTACTCTATTCAAGATAAGTGTAGCGGTTGATGTCGCGCTTGTATTGCTCTAGCAATTTATCGGCTATCTCTTGCGATAAATTGCCAGTGACCACACGGTCTTTCGTCATGCGTTGAAAATTCTCGAATACTTGATTCTTGTCATAACGCGCAAGGTTAATCATATCACTGATGCGGTTGCCCTGAATGGTTTTTGTAATGTGATAGCGACCATCCGTATCAATAACGATATGCGCTTCGTTCGGCTGTCCGAACAGATTATGAAAACTCCCCATGACTTCTTGATAAGCGCCAACCAGAAAAATCGCAATGTAATAAGGCTCGCCGGTGAACGGATGCAGTTCCAAAACATCCTTCACATCTTTCAAATCAACGAACCTGTCTATGTGCCCGTCCGAATCGCAGGTGATATCAACGAAAGTCGCATAATCGGTAGGCGGTTCGTTCAATCGATGAATCGGCATAATCGGGAACAGTTGACCAATCGCCCAATGATCCGGCGCCGAACGAAAGAGGGAAAAGTTACAGAGATATTTCGAGGCGAGAATCTTTTTGAGTTCGTCGAATTCCTCTTCCTGCACCTTTACGCCCTGCGCAAATTTCGAGGCGCGGGCGCAGACTTCCCAATACAGAACCTCGCCCTTGGCGCGGTCTTCCAGACTAATCAGTCCCAGGTTGAATTGCGTGTGCAGTTCCTCTTTGTGGTCGAGCGCGTCGTGATAGTATTCGCGATAATTTTTCGCGCTGATGTCATCATAGAGTTCTTTCAACTCGAAAATCACCTGCGGGTCATCTTCATCGACCTCGACCTCCGGTTGGTCATCGGCAAAGGTTTCGATTTCATCGCGTATCGAAGTCACAAAGATGGCGTGATAAGCGGACATGAAGCGCCCGCTTTCCGTAACCAGATTGGGTTCGGGAACATTCTCATCTTCGCAAACCGATTTAATGGTGTACACCACATCGTTGGCGAATTCTTGTGAAGTGTAATTGACTGATGATTCAAAGGTGGTTTTCGAGCCGTCGTAATCGACGCCCATGCCGCCGCCGATGTCCAGGTATTCGACTTCAACATGCATCTGGCGAATCTTGGAATAGACGCGCGCGGCTTCCTTCATGGCATTCTTGACGCGCTTGATATCGGTGATTTGTGAACCGATATGAAAGTGCAAGAGTTTTAGCGTATCAAGCATTTCGTGCTCGCGCAGAATTTTTATGCACTCAAGCATCTCCGAAGGCGTAAGCCCAAACTTCGCAGACTCACCGCCCGATGATGCCCACTTGCCCGAACCTTTTGAATAGAGTTTGGCTCTGAGTCCAAGCATAGGGCGCACGCCGGTTTCCTCTGCGCGCCGCACCACCATCTTTAATTCATTGAGTTTTTCGACAACGATGACGACACGCTTGCCGAGTTGGGTTCCCATCATCGCCAGGGTAATAAATGATTCATCTTTAAAGCCATTGCAGATCAGCAGGGATTCGGCGGTCTGTTCTAAAGAGAGAGCCGCGTAGAGTTCGGCTTTCGACCCGGCTTCAACGCCAACATTATATCGACTGCTTTCCTTGAGAAATTCTTCAACTACTTCCCGGCGCGGATTGACCTTCATGGGAAAGACCGGGAAATGACCGCCTTTGTAATCGAATTCGCGACAGGCGTCATTAAACGCGCGGTGGAGTTTTCGCAGTTGATTGGTAAGAATTTGCGGGAATCGCAGAAGGACTGGAAGTTGAATCTTACGATGCTCGACGAGGTCATCAACCAATTCTTTAATATCTACAGAACGTGGATCACCTTCGGCAGGTCGGACAGCAAGATGTCCTTTGCGGTTTACCTCGAAGTATCCTGCTCCCCAATTCTCCACACCATAGGTCTCAGCGACCTCTTCCAGTGTGTTATTTCTCATCTATTTCCTTCGTTGACAAGGTTGCAAGAGCCTGGAAACAGGCGCATTTGCGAGTTTTTGACTGTAGCAAATTTTTTACAGCCATGTCAAAAACTTTTTCATTCGCCAAAATCAGCCAAATGACTGAACCCGCGGTTCTACGGGCAGCTTCTCACCGCTCCTACAGTCCCGCTATTTTGTTGGGAAAGCGAACAAAGAAACCGAAATTTACTAAGAAAATCAGGGTTTTTTGCTTACCTGTTGCTCGCCGAAATGCGCTCGGTTATGATTGAGCCTGTGTAGTTTCAGAAATACCCAGGAGGAATAATAATGAGTACACCACACGCGAAATATAAAGGGCTTCCTGTCGAACCGAAAGAGTTGGTCTGGAATCCTTCGGCTGAAAAGTTGAGGGAATTGACCGAAGAGATGCCCAATACGCGTACAACGATTCACAACAATACCAATACTCAAACCCGTGTTGATTCACGTTCTAAACTCTCAACCTATGTGGTCACCGATACGCCTGAACATCACGATTCACTGACCATCACGCGCGCTGAATATGAACGCGTCACTAAATTACAAGAAGATTATATTCGTCATCAGGAAATGATTGTGGTTGACGGCTTCATCGGCAACGACCCCGAATTTCGCGTTCCTGCGCGATTGATTATTGAAAGAGCCAATGCCAATGTTGCCGCCATGCAGCAACACCTTTATTATCCTGCAAACGATCAGGAACTCGCCGGTTTTGAACCGACCTTAACCGTCATCTATACGCCGAATTTGCAAATGCCGGACTATCCTTCAGACCGTTTGATTGCCGTCGATTTGGAAAGCGGCATTACCCGCGTATTCAATAGCGATTATTTCGGCGAATCGAAAAAAGGCGGACTGAGAATGTGGAATAAACTGGTCTATGACAAAGGCGGACTCGCCTTGCATTCCGGCTGCAAAGTTATTCCTGTGGGTGATAGCAATAAAGTTGGGCTGATTATCGGGCTTTCCGGCACCGGCAAGACCACCACGACATTTACCAAACAAAATAATTCATCGCCGGTTCAGGATGATTTCGTTGCCTTGATGCCGGGCGGCAAAGTTTACGCCACCGAAAATGGTTGTTTTGCAAAAACCTTCGGCTTGAATGAAAAAGATGAACCGACGATTTATCGCGCGGTGACGAGCACGGCGGCTTATCTTGAAAACGTATCGCAAAACGCCGGGGGCGAACTCGATTTTTATAATACGAGCTACACACAAAATGGTCGTGCCGTCGTGCGGATGGCAGACATCGAAGGCATGATGGATGCGCGGGAAATCAAAACCGCCGATTTCCTGTTAATTTTAAATCGCAATGACAATATCATTCCCGGCGTCGCGAGATTGAATCGCACACAGGCGGCAGCTTATTTTATGCTCGGTGAAACGCGCGGCACCTCAGCGGGCGGCGCTGCCGAAGCCGGCAAGTTTTTGCGTGTGCCGGGAACCAATCCGTTTTTTCCAATGAAACATGCGATGCAGGGCAATCGCTTCTGGGAACTTCTGGAAGGTTCACCAATGGAAGTGTATTTATTGAACACCGGGCGCGTCGGCGGCGGTGACGCGGACGACCGCTCGAAAAAAGTTCGCATTCCGCATTCATCGGCAATCGTGAAAGCCATCGCCGAAAGCACCATTGAATGGGACATAGACCCGGATTTCGGTTATGAAGTCGCCGCAAGCGTTCCTGATATGTCCCACGAAGACGCTGACATTTTGCAACCGCGCAAATTGTATGAGCGGCAAGGCAGAATGGATGAATATAACCAAATCGTCGAACGCTTGAAGAATGAGCGTCGCGAATACATGCAGAAGTGGGAAGGCTTGTATGCCGAAATCGCTCGGGCGATTGAATAAGCAAGCCATCAAATAGGGAACAAAAAAGGCGAGATAATCCTCGCCTTTTTTATTTTGGAAACTGAGAAACTCCTGTTACTTGGAGCCGCTTGCAAAACGATTTACTGAGGTTAAAGACGCCGTCAAAGACCGCTCGTTCAACCGATTCAAAGTAAAACCAATCGCAAACAACTTTAATTCACCCGCTTGGCTTGTCCGCCCCAGTATTTATCGCGCAACTGATTTTTTTGAATCTTACCGGTTGCGGTGCGCGGCAACACCTCGACAAAAAATATCTTCTTCGGGCATTTGAAATGCGCCATGTGTTCGCGGCAAAAATCAATCAATTCACTTTCCGAAGCCTCAGCGCCTTGCTTTAACACCACCATCGCCACAGGCACTTCGCCCCATTTCTCATCGGGCGCAGCGATTATCGCGGCTTCGAGCACCGCCGGATGCTTATAGAGCATGCCTTCGATTTCAATCGAAGAAATATTTTCGCCGCCCGAAATAATTAAATCTTTTTTGCGGTCTACGACTTCGATGAAACCTTCGCTATCGATTAACGCCATATCGCCGGTGTGAAACCAACCGTCAACAATCACTGCGTTGGTGGCATCGGGCTGATTCCAATAACCCGCCATCACGACATTTGAACGCGCAATCACTTCACCAACCTCGCCGCTGTCGGGCACAACATCCATGCCTTCGTCACCGACGACGCGAATGTCAACGCCAATCATCGGGTAGCCGGTTTTGGCCTGCACGCGGAGTTTTTCTTCCAGGGATAAATTTTTCTGCGACGGTTTGACTTTTGAAACCGTAAGAAATGGCGCGGTTTCTGTGAGTCCGTAAATTTGAATCACCCGCCAGCCGAATTTTTCCTGCGCCCCTTGAATGGTTGCCATCGGCGGCGCTGACCCGGCTGTGCCAACCCGCATCTGTTTCGGTAAAGCCGCCAGCGTTGCTTCATCAAGCGGATGATTGAGCGCCATATTAATCATGGTCGGCGGCATACAAGCGAAACTCACCTGCTCATCTTTCACCAATCGAAAAAATTCCGCCGGTTCAAATTTACGAATGATGACGTGGGTGCCGCCCATCCCTGTCACCGCATAGGGCACGCCCCAGCCGTTGCAATGAAATTGCGCCAGGGTGTGCAGATAAACGTCGTCTTCGCGAATGCCAAATTCGCAAATCGAATTCATGGCATTGATGTAGAGGTTGCGATGCGTGAGCATCACGCCTTTAGGGCGTCCAGTGGTTCCCGATGTATAGAGCAATGCCGAAGGTTCATTTTCGTCAATCTCTGCGTGTGCGGGTTCTTCGCTTGAGGCTTGACTGATGAGAGTTTCGTAATCCGCCCAGCCTTCAGCAGTGATTGTGCCTTCATCATTTGCTGCAATGAAATGTTCGATAGTGGTAAGGTTTTGCCGAATCGGTTCAATGAGCGAAGCCAGTTCTTCTTCGATGATTAACACGCGCGCGCCGCCGTGATTGAGAATGTACTGAAAATCATCGGGCACTAAACGATAATTCATCGGCATCAGGATAGAGCCGAGAATCGCTGTGCCGAAAAAGGCTTCGAGAATGCGGTGGCTGTTGGGCATCAGGATTGCGACGCGGTCGCCTTTTTGCACGCCGAGCGAGCGCATTAAATTTGCCCAGCGAAAAATGCGTTCACCGAATTGTTGATAAGTGAGTCGCAAGTCGCCGCTCACAATTGCTTCTTTGCTGGCGTGAACCACCAGCGCGCGTTTGAGAAAATCGTATTCATTAAGCGGAACGATCAAGGTGACGCCTCCTGATTTAAATTGAGGTTGCGAACGATTGGCTCGCCGGATGTTTTAACTGACGCGGCTCAGAATACCACAAGAAACCTTCAACTCGAAACTGCTGAAAACCTGCCAAGCAAACCAATTCGCTTAGCAAACTCGTAGAACCGGCAGAGGCTTTAACAAACGAATTTAAGTGTATTTTAATTGGAGAGATTTAACGCGCTGTTATGGCACACACGAAACTTGCTCAACCGCAACTCATTCCGCAAAATCACCACTGGCTCGAAAAATTTGAAAACCGCTTTACCGATTTCTGGGGTTGGAGTTTAGCTGCGCTATCGGTTTATCTGTTTTGGGTGAATTCACCGCTGGCTCTGATTTTTGAAGATACCCGGTATGCGCTTTTTGAATCTGCTGATTTGCTCGCTCTGGTTTTATCGCTTGCCGTTGGTGTCGTGATGACCATCCGGGCAGAGGCGAAACGACGCCGTTCGGAAAATGTCGGAGCGTCGCGCTATTACCTGCAAACCGCTGTGCGTTATCTGTTGGTTTATATTTTTCTGGTCTATGGTTTTGCCAAAGTTTTCGGGCAACAATTTTATTCGGCGGCAAGCACCCTTGACACAGCGGTCGGAGAGCTTTCAGGTTTGCAACTGACGTGGCGGTTTTTCGGGTACTCATACGCTTACACCCTCTTTGTCGCCGCCGCGCAGATTATCAGCGCCATGCTGTTGATGTTTCGACGCACCACCACTTTGGGCGCAGTGATTTTGTTACCGGTCATCACCAATATCGTAATCATCAATTTCACCCATCACATTCCGGTCAAACTCTATTCCAGTTTTTATCTGATAATGGTGAACTTTCTGCTCTTTTTGGATTTTCGCAGATTAAAAGCGTTGTTTTGGGATAATCGGACTTTTGCGCAACCGACAATTCAATTACCGCCAACCAGCAAGTGGCGACGAGTCATTAAAACTTTGATAATTACCGCTTTTTTTATGGCGACGATTGGCGAGAATTACTATGCGAACAAATCGGATGCAAGCGGGATCGAGCCGACAATGAAAGGCGTTTGGGAAGTCACCGAATATCGCGTGAATGAGTTGCCGGTAAGCGATTCGCAAGCGGCGGTCTGGCAGCGGGTTTATTTTGATTTCGCTTTTCGTATCGCCATAAAAACCGAAAACCCGAAGCCGAAATATTATTTCTCGACTTTCGATATAGCAAATCGCACGATTCGTCTGGAAGAGATGCAGAGCAAAGCGGTTTTCGTTGAAGGCACCTATGAACTGTCAACCGCAGACCGTATGATTCTCAATCTCACGCAGGGAGAAGACCGGATTCGGGTGACGCTTCACAAAATCAGCTAATACGCGCAGATTGCAAAGGCCATCGCCAAGTGACGCCAGGGTTTAAGAAAAGACTTAATCGCCCTCTAGCGTTTTACTTTCGCTTAGGTTTTCTGCTGGATTACTGCGCCCGGAAAACCGATAAACCAGATAAATCACGAAACCGACGCCGGCGGCAATTGCCGAATCGCGGATGTCAAGCAGCGTTGCATTCGATAACAACCAGACGATGAGTAGTAGCGTGACGATGGCAACAACGATTCCCGCAGGCGCTTTGAACATCGCAGCGGGCGCAGTGGTTCGATTTCTCAACACAATGAGCGCCGCAACCGTCATCGCGTAAGAGAAGAGCCTGGCGATAACGCTCAGATTGACCTGCTTGTAAAACGAACTCGAAAGCGTAAGCGTGAGCATCACCATTGCGGTAATCAAAATGGCGATGTGCGGGGTGTGAAAACGCTTATGAGTAGCGGCGGTGATGCGCGGAATCTCTTTGCCTTCGCCCATCGCGTAAATCAATCGCGACGCCGCGAGAATCAACACATGAAGATTTCCGAAGATGGAAACCAACACGCCTGCGGTGATGATTGCGCCCCCGGCTCTGCCTAAAAATAAACCGCCCGCATCGGCAATCGGTTTGGTCGAAGTGGCAAGTTGCGGCAGCGTGCCGATGCAGACGACTTGAATGCCGAGATAAACAACGGCGACAAGCGCAATCGCCGTCAACAATGCCATCGGCAAATTGCGTTGCGGGTCGCGAATTTCGCCTGCCGGAATCACTGCCATCTCAAACCCCGTAAACGCATAAATCATGGTCAGCACCGAGGTCGAAAAAGTTTGATAACCGAGTTGCGCAGTTGCCGAAAAATTCTGCGGCGTGAGGAAAAACATCCCGACAACGACAAACAGAAAAATCGGCAAAAGCTTTCCGATGGTAAAAACATTACTGAGACGCGCCGAATCGCGTACCCCGATGATGTTGACCGAGGTGATTAACCCAACAACGGTGATAATCACCACCGCTCGCCAAATAGTAGTTGTCGCTTGCGGGAAAAAATAACCGAGATAATCGACCAGGAGATTGCAATTGGCGGCAAATGCCGTAAGCCTTGCCAGCCAGATGAGCCAGCCGACTTCAAAGCCGATGACCGACCCGAAGGCTTCGCGGGCATAGAGGTAAGGTCCGCCGGTTGCTTGAAAACGGCTGCTGACTTCGGCAAAACAGAGCACGATGAGCGCGACCACGATGGCGCAGGCGACAAAGGCGATGAGGCTGTAAGCGCCGATGAGCGCGAAGACTTTCGATGGTAGCCCGAAAATCCCTGCGCCAATAATGCCGTTAATCGCCACCGCAACCAAATCCCAGCGGCGAATCCCTCTGACAAGTCCGGTATCAGTTTGTTGTTTCATTAAGGTTTGAAGATGTGTTTTGTGCTGCTGTTTCTTTTGGTGCATCTGAATTTTGCGGGACAGGTTTAGCTTTGCCAAGCGAGAGACAAAGATTCAGTAATTCCGAGGTGAGCGTCAAACGCGCATCAATGGCTTCCGGCGACATATCAACTTTCATCTTCAATTTCCTTCAAACGGCTTATGTCAACTAAATCCTGCGGGTCTTTACGAATGATTCAATAAGCGTTCTTAATTTTGATGACATCGTCTTTGCTCACCGGATTAACTCTCGTTCATACGAAGTATTTTTCAGGTTAAGCAATTTTTTTCTTTACGTTTACTACGCGGCGCCTTTTTGATACGGGTTCAGGTATCGCTGAAATCAACGCGCGCAAAGCTTTGTTTACGGACTCAGAGGTTTTAAAAACCTCTGAGACATCAGGGTCAAGCGTGATAGTTAGCTGCTCGGGGTTCAGCCGTGCCGCAAAACGATTAGACTTTGCTTTACGGTAATCAAATCTGTACTCCGGAAGCAGGTCATCTGAGGGTTTAGTTTTAGGCGTTTTCTTCATAATCTTTTCTTTCATTTTTGGTTGCCAACCGCGCGCTGAATAGGCGAATCACATCTTCTGCTTTCTCCGTAAAACAAACTAATAACAACTGCTGATTCGCAGAGTAGCCGATAATGATTTCGCGTCTTTCTTCTGACGAATGATACTCATCATCAAAAATGGATGCTAACGAATCGTTGAAAACGGTTTTTGCTTCTTGAAAACTAACGCCATGTTTTTTTTAATTCGCCGCCGCTTTGTTTTTATCCCACTCAAACTTTATCGCCATTTTCGCTTATCTCAAGCAATCTTTCTGAGTCCCCAGCGGTATAACACTTTCATCAGGGTTTTGAATCTCGCGTACCAGGTCTCCGTGTAAGGATACCACCACATGTTGGTTTTCATGGGGAACAAATCCCAATTGATGTGTTTCATGCGCACGAACTCGTACATTCCGGCTTTGCCATGTGTAGTGCCAAGCCCGCTCTCTTTGACGCCAAACCAGGGGGTTTGCGCCGCGCCGTTGGTATAAACCGCGTCGTTGATAATCACCGTGCCCGCCTGAATGCGTCGCGCAATGCGGCGACCGTGTTCGTTATCCGAAGTCCACACCGAAGCTAAGAGTCCATAATTGGTATTGTTGGCTTCGCGTATGGCTTCTTCTTCATCACGAACAATTTTAATTGGCAACACCGGACCAAAAGTCTCTTCGCGCATCACCTTCATATCGTTGGTCACATCAATGAGCACCGTCGGTTCAAAAAAGTATCCGCCTAAATCATCGCGACGACGTCCGCCGGTTAACACCCGCGCGCCTTTCGCCACCGCATCAGCAACGTGCTCGGTGACGATGCCAAGTTGCATCTCATTGACCATCGGGCCAATATCGGTCGTGAAATTGGCATCGGGCACGCCCTGACGGAGTTTCTTTACTTCTTCGACGACCGCTGGAATAAATTTGTCAGCGATTTTTTCGTGAACATACAAACGTTCAACCGAAGCGCAGATTTGCCCACAATTGGCAAACGCGCCCCACACCGCGCCTTTCACCGTGCGTTCAAACGGCGCATCGCTACATACAATCATCGGGTCTTTGCCGCCGAGTTCCAATACCACCGGCATGAGTTTTTTGGCAGCGACTTCGGCAATACGTCTACCCGTGCGGACTGAACCCGTAAAGAAAATTTTATCGACGCTCGCGTCAACCAATGCTGCGCCGGTCGCGCCATTGCCTTGCACGACTTCAATGACGCCTTCGGGAAAACCCGCGGCGGCAAACAAGCGACGAATGAAATCACCGACCATTGGTGTGTATTCCGAAGGTTTCAAGACGACGGTGTTGCCAGCCATCAACGCCATCACCACTTCACCCATCGAAAGCGAGAAAGGAAAATTCCAGGGCGTGATGATGCCGACAACGCCGAGTGGTTCGTAAGTAATCATCGAACGTTTATTGCGAAAGACGGCGAGGGAAAATTTTTCGTCGCGCAAAATCTTTTCGGTTTTGGCAGCGAAATAACTCATCAAATCGAGCGTCGGTAAAATTTCGGTAGTGATGGCTTCAAACGGCGGTTTGCCGGTTTCATCCGATAAGATTTGAATGATTTCGTTTTGCCGGTCATAAAGCGCGCGACGGGCTTTCAAAATGTAGCGGGCACGATTGCGAAACGAAAGCGCCGCCCACGCCGATGAGGCAGCGCCCGCGCGCGCGACTGCGGCATTGATTTCATCCGTTGTGGCAATCGGAAATCGCGCCAATTCTTCGAGTGTTGCCGGATTAATGGAAATAATTTCCGATGATTGCACAGCCGTTGAAGAATATTTTGCGGTCATTGTCCCCTCCGAATCTTACCTGATAAATGATGGTCAGGTTTAGTGGTTCAACTTTATCGCTACCTGCGAAGTAAATCTAGCCTTAGGAAAGTCTGGAGTCGAGAGTCGCGAGTCTGGAGTCAGTTTCGCAGGGCTTCTTTTGCAAACTCGTATTTCCAGAGTCCCGCTAAACACTTTGCATCAAAGACTCAGGACTCCAGACTCGCGACTCCAGACTTAGTTCGATAGATATTTGGTTAAATCCATCGGCGAGTCAATCACAAAGTCAGGTGAGGTGGCAAGCAATTTGTCGTGATGCGGTTGACCCCACATGGCTGCGGCGGTCGCGCATCCGGCGGCGCGTCCCATTAAAATATCGGCGGCGCTGTCGCCGATGACCAGGGTTTGTTCGACAGCGGCATTCAATGCCTGCAAGGCTTGATGTACGCCATCGGGCGCGGGTTTGGGGTTTTCGACATCATCGCCCCAGATTTGCACACGGAATATTTCATGCAGATTGATGATTTCGAGTTCGCGCACCCCTGCGCGACGCGGTTTCAGTGACACCAGCCCCAGTTTGGCGTTTTGGGCTTGCAGTTGTTCGATGAGGTCATCAATGCCTTCGTAAAGTTCGACGTGGTGATGATGATTGTCGTAATAATACTCTTCAAAACTCATCACCATTTCATCAAGCATCTCTTCGCCATATTGTTTCAAAATATCTGCGGGGGTGAAATTCATGTGCCAGTATTTTCTGAACTCTTCGTCGGAAACTTCTACGCCGGTGTGCAACTTGATGGAATGTTTGAATGAATAGAGGTAAGCGAATTCGGAACGAACCAGCGTACCGTCAAAATCAAAAATGATGCAATCGAATTTAGTCATCGGTTGTTGGTAATATGTAGGCGGCAACCTATGGCAAGAGGTCTGCAACCTTTATCTCTTTTCGGGCGGCAAGCGGTTTGATGGAATCCGATTCAGTGAGGATTTTGATTTCCGAGTAACCAAAGCCAAAGGGTTGTGTCTCATCTTCTTGAGGCTTGCGATAAATTTCCAAACGTCGGTCTTTGATATTGATTATCCAATAATCTTTAATTCCGGCGCGGGCGTAGATGCTTCCTTTAACGGTTCTATCAAATTTTAAAGATGAATCGGCGACTTCAACAATAAGAGCAGCAGTTTTCGGGTGCGCATTTTTATAGTCACGAACATTACCTTTAACCATCGCAATATCGGGCTGCGGTTCAGCGTCATTACCTGCATTTAAGGACATTTGGCTTCTGACGAAAAAAATTCGTTCAAATCCTTTCTCTAAGGCTTTAGCAGCAAGCGTCACCGTCGTCGCCTGTTCCGCACCCATCGCACTCATTTCAATAATTTGCCCTCCGATGAGTTCAACCTGCATGCCTTCAAATAATCCTGCCTCAAACATTTTGTAATAATCCCGTACCGTCCAACTATGAACCTGAGCTTCGGGAATGCCGAATAACGCTTTTGAAGAAGATTTATCAATTGTTTCAAAAACCGCTGACATGGTCGTTCTCCTTCTTTAACTGAGGTGGTTTGCTCGCTCTTCAAATTCGCCCATGGCACGGAATTTCTGATAACGCATCTCGACGCGCTCGCGCTCGCTAAAATGTCGCACCGAATTCAATGCCTCAACTAATGCGACGTCCAGTAACTCCGCAGCTTTTTGATAATCGCCGTGCGCGCCGCCTTTGGGTTCAGGCACGATGGTGTCAATCAATCCGAAGCCCAATAAATCCTGCGCCGTCAGTTTCAAAGCTTTTGCAGCCTGTTCGGCGAATGATGCGTCACGCCACAGAATCGAAGCGCAGCCTTCGGGCGAAATCACTGAGTAAAACGAATTTTCCTGCATCAATATTTTATCGCCAATGCCGATGGCGAGTGCCCCGCCCGAACCGCCTTCGCCAATCACTGTGACAATCACCGGCACGCGCAATTTCGCCATTTCGCGCAGGTTGAAAGCGATGGCTTCCGCCTGTCCGCGCTCTTCGGCATCAATGCCCGGATACGCGCCCTGCGTATCAATGAAGGTGAAAATCGGGCGATGGAATTTTTCCGCGAGTTTCATCACCCGCAAGGCTTTGCGATAGCCTTCGGGTTTTGCCTGTCCGAAATTGCGATATTGCCGCTGTTTGGTGGTGCGCCCTTTTTGATGACCGATGATGACGCACGGCTCATCGTGAAATTTCGCAAAGCCGGTGACCATCGCGTGGTCATCGCCAAACCGGCGGTCGCCGTGAATTTCGGTGAAGTCCGTAAACAGCAATTCGATGTAATCCAGGGTGTAGGGACGCTCCTGATGACGCGCCAGTTTGACGCGCTCCCAGGTCGTCAGTTTATGCGCGTCGGCAGTCAAATTCGCTTCTTCGGATTCGGCGATGCGGCGATGAATCTCTTCTATCGAATCTTCGTCCGGTTCTTTTTGCATTCTGTTCTCAGCCATAAATAACCTTAAAATTATTGTTGTTCTTTTACTGCTTCGTAATCTTTTTTAACCGCTTCCCAGCTTTTTAAATGCTGTTTGGACTCTTTGGTTTCTCGCCATAAAAAAATCAATTCAGGAACATTGACGACAATGATCAAGCTGATCCAATACCCCAACAATGATCCCCAACTCATTTGAGGAAAGAGTCTCCAGTAACCAACGAACATAACCAGCAAACTCAAAATCGCTTTAAGGATAAATTTATAGAACATCTTTTTCATCTTGATAAACTGTGATTCAGCTTTGTCGCGCTCGATTTCAAGCGTCACTTGCTGACGCAAATCAGTATCAGCTTCAAGCGGAAAAATATGTTCGTTCATCGTTCAGCGCCTGCCTCGGTATTGCCTGCGACAGATTTGTGATTCTAAACCAAAGTCGTTATCATTAGCACTCTTTGCGCAATTTTTTCTACTGCGCATTCGTTTTGCAATTATCAATAAAAAGACAGGAGATTTAACCAAATGGCAAGTTTCAATGGTATAGAAGTTCCCGCTGAGGGTCAAAAGATTACCGTCGAGGGAACCAAACTCAATGTGCCCGATAACCCCATCATTCCTTACATCGAAGGCGATGGCACGGGACGCGACATCTGGAAAGCTTCACAGCGCGTGTTCGATGCGGCGGTCGAAAAAGCTTACGGCGGCAAACGCAAAATCGTCTGGTATGAAATCTTCGCGGGCGAAAAATGTTTCAATCAATTCGGCGAATGGCTCACCGACGATTCCGTCAAAGCCATTGCCGAATATGTCGTCGCTATCAAAGGACCGCTCACCACACCCGTTGGCGGCGGCATTCGTTCGTTGAACGTGACGCTTCGACAAGTGCTTGATTTATATGCCTGCGTTCGCCCCGTGCGTTATTTCGACGGCGTGCCTTCGCCGGTCAAACGCCCTGAAAAAGTGAACATCGTAATTTTCCGCGAAAACACCGAAGACGTTTACGCGGGCGTTGAATTCACTTCGGGAAGCGAACGCGCTGCGGAAATCATTTCGCTTCTCAATGACAAATATGGTTACAAGATTCGCACCGATAGCGGCATCGGCATCAAACCGATTTCGCCTACCGGAACCAAACGCCTGGTGCGCCGCGCCATCAATTACGCGCTGGAATTCAAACGCTCTTCGGTGACCCTGATGCACAAAGGCAACATCATGAAATTTACCGAAGGGGCATTTCGCGATTGGGGTTATGAACTTGCCCAGTCGGAATTTCGCAACGAAATCGTCACCGAACGCGAAACCTGGATTCTCGATAACTACGATAGAAACAACGCGCTCACTGCCGAAGCGAACGCGCGCATGATTGAACCGGGATTTGACCAGATGTCCGAAAAACAGCGCAATGAAGTCGTTAAAGAAGTTGAAGCCACGCTTGCGGCAATTGGCGCAACCCACGGCAACGGCGAATGGAAAGCGAAACTGTTAATCAAAGACCGCATTGCCGATTCCATCTTCCAGCAAATTCTCACGCGCCCCGATGAATACGATGTCGTGGCGACGCCGAATCTAAACGGCGATTATTTTTCCGATGCCGCAGCCGCGCAGGTCGGCGGACTCGGCATGGCACCCGGCGCAAACATCGGCGACAATGCCGCAGTCTTTGAAGCGACACACGGCACTGCGCCCAAATACGCCGACAAAGATGTCATCAATCCTTCGTCGGTGATGTTGTCGGGCGTGATGATGCTCGAACACATGGGTTGGCGCGAAGCCGGTGATTTGCTTATTCAGGGACTGACGAAAACCATTCAGCAAAAGCGCGTGACCTATGATTTGGAACGCCAGATGGAAGGTGCGACTAAACTCAAGACCAGCGAATTCGCCTCGGCGATTATCGAAAACATGTAACCAGCCAAATGGTGACAGGCAATTGCCGGATTGCCTGTCACACTGCTCTCAAACACCATAAGGCGACGAATTAAAGTTGATTGGGAATTGCCAATGAAGGAAGCGTAAAACCGAATTATTAAGAAGCCGATGCAAGAAAAGCAAAATTATCTAAACCGCAAGTTGCCCAACTCTTATTGTAAAACGAGCGATGATTCTTCAACCGTTTCCTGAGCGATTCCCAGATATTCGTCAATTTCTCTGTGCATCTCCTCAATCTGCGAGATGAAACCCTTAGACAAAATCGCATATGCTTGCGGCGATTCCTCGCGTTTCATCTCTTCAAGCGCAAGCTCAAGCTTGGAAATTTTCTTCTAGGTATTTTCTAACTGGTTTTTATTTTCAATTGTCATTAGAGTTTTATCTCAATTTTCTCGCCTAAAAATTTTGGCTTGGTATTCAAAAGATAAACATCCATCGCGGCTTTTACACGCACTCCGATTTCCCGCAATCTCACATTTGCCGAAAGCCCCAATGGAACTTTTTGTGAACAATAAGCTACCGCATCAATATCATAATGGTTGCTTAAAAATATCGCGCGTTGAACATGAAAATCATCCGTGATGATGGTCAACCTGCTCAACCCGAAAACTGCTTTGGCGCGAACCACTGAATCGAGGGTTCTAAACCCTGCGTAATCCAAAGTCATTGCCGATTCGGGCACACCCAATTTCAATAATGCCGCTTTCATATCGGTTGGCTCATCATAACCTTCTTTGTGGTTATCGCCGCTTAACAAAAGATGCTTCACCTTGCCGATGCGATAAAGATAAGCTGCTGCTTCGGTGCGCGCTTTGAAATGCTGATTGATTGAGCCGTTATTCATCGTGCGTCCAGCCCCTAAAACCAGAGCGACGTCATTTTCAGGCAAAGCGGTTGCGTCCGTGAATACCCGCCCGTTTGCGCTTTTCAATACCCAGGCATTGGCGGCTGCAACCATAAAGATCGGAGGCAGGAACAAAAACGCAAGGGCGGTTTTAGGGCGCTCCTTAGCTTTCCCGATTAATCTAAAGAGAAATTTTTGAAGCATTGAAGGCATAGCTTGTTTAACAATTATCAGACAACTTTGATGCCTGATTTAATAAAGGGTCTCGAAAAATTTTCAGCCGACAGTTTTTCACATTTTATGCTCATAACCTGACGGTTGGATGATTTCAACTTTGCCATCGCGCGCGAGTTTTAATTCATTACCTTCGGTGATTTCGCCAATCGCGGTTACTTGAATGTTTAATTCACTGGCAAGCGCGAAAACTTTTTCACGGTTTTCCGGTTTGACGGTGAATAACAATTCGTATTCTTCGCCGCTTCGCAAGACTATGATTAAGGGTTCAATGTGAAATTCCTTGAAGGCAAGCGTTGACACGGAATCGGCTACCGGAGCCAGTTTGGCGTCAATCACTGCGCCGCACTGGCTTTCTTCAAGCAGGTGGTGTAAATCGGTACTGAGTCCGTCGCTCACATCAATCATCGCGGTTGCGAGTTCGCCTTCGCCGAGCCGTTTGCCGAATTCGAGTTGCGGCTGAGGAATTAAATGTTTACGAATGGCGCTTTGAATTAACTTATCAACTGCTTTATCCGAAGGCACAGACTCATCACCTTGCAACCGTTCGCCGCGTTCTAAAAATCGCCAACCGAGTTCAGCCGCGCCCAATGTTCCGGTCACAAAAAGCAAATCACCTGGCCGTGCGCCTGCGCGCGTGATAGCTTTGCCGCGACGGCATTCGCCAAGCGCAATCGTGTCGATAAACAATCCTTGAGGCGAACTTGAGGTGTCGCCGCCGATGACCGCAACATCGCAGGCATCCGCATAATCAAAAATTCCCGCAAAGACTTCATCAATATCCGCGGCGAGAAGGGAAGCAGGGATGGCAATGCTCACAAGCGCAAATCGCGCCGTGCCGCCCATCGCCGCAATATCGCTCAGGGTTACAGCCAAGGCTTTTCTGCCGATGAGTCGCGGCGGCATCCACAACTTGCGAAAATGCACATTCTCGACGCTCACATCACAACAAGCAAGCAAATCCTTTGCGCCATTTTGTTCAATGATTGCCGCATCATCACCGATGCCTAAACTGAGACGCTCGGTTTGTTTTGCTGCGCGACGCCGGATTGCGGCAATGATTTCCAACTCGTTAGCCATAAATTCCTCACAAAATCGTCTGCCTGTTTACCATACAAAGGTCGGGATAATTTGTATAGGCAGGCTCAGGCTTCTGGAGTAGAATGTAGACGTTCTGCCTCCGTCGTTTGCAAATCTAACATTTGTCACGAAGCCATAAAAACGCAGTTTTGATCAAGGGGGAAGGCGCACGTATTACGATTCGCCTGATTGCATACATCAAAAATCTATCGGAGCAATAGACATGAACAGATATTACGACCCCGCTAAAACGACGCCGCTTACCGCCAGAGGACAGGACGCCGAAGAAGCCGCAGTCAATTTTGTTCCCGTTGAAACACCCAAGTATAAAACTCAGGAATTGGTCGAAGCTTTTGCCGAAAATATTTTTGGCTCGATTCCTGACCCGCAAATCGTGATGCGATGTTCAGCCTGCGGGCAGGAAGCCAATGGCGATGAACTGTTTTGCATTATGTGCGGCGAGTTTATTGAAGAGTCGGAAATCACCGCGAGCCTTGCGCCTACCTGTGGCGAGTGCGGCACCACTTTGTCAGCCGATGATATTTTTTGTTTAGCTTGCGGCGCCGCGGTTTGAGTTTAATTTTCAGAATCTTTCGGCTTGGTAATCTGTTGTTTTTCTTCTTCGCTAATTAAGCCTTTTTGCACAAGCATCTCAAGCAAGCGGTTGAAACTGTCTTTGAATTCCGTGAGTCCCGCCTTTTATTCGTTAGGTAAAAATGAATCGGGTTATTAACGCTGACTGTTTTCAATCGCGGTTCTTAATGCGTCAATCGCTAACAGAGAACAATGTTTTTTGGTGGAAGGCAAAAATTCAAGCGCCAATTCGAGGTCGTTACGAGTGAGGTCTTCGGCTTCAATAACTGATTTGCCGATGATGAGTTGGGTGAGCATTGAAGCGGCAGCAATCGTAGGCGGACAGCCGCGCGCTTTGACTTTCGCATCAATGATTTTGGTGTCTTCGATTTTTATGGTCAGCAATATGCGGTCAAGACAAGCTTCGTTGGTCACGTCGCCTTTGCCCGAAGGACTCGCAATCTCGCCGACGTTGCGAGGATTGGCAATATGTTCTGCTACGGTTTGACTGTACATCGTTGGTAGAAAGAAAGCTTAACCACAGAGACACCGAGAACAAGAAGGGGAGAAAAGGAGAGGGGGAGAAGGGGAACAATCAAAGCTTCCCTTTCTTGTTCTCGGCGTCTCGGTGGTGAAAAATATATTCCCTCAATAAACTAAGCTTGTGACGAAACCCTTGATGCTTCGACTTCATCCGACGGCAACATGGCGCGCAACCGCGCAGTGATTTCCCGCAACGCCTCAACCGCATAATCAATCTCTTCGCGAGTCGTGTAGGCGCTTAAACTGAATCGCAAACTGCCGCGTACTTCTTCGCGCTTGAGTTGCATCGCAGTCAATACGTGACTCGGCTCCAGAGAACCCGATGAACAGGCGGAACCCGTCGACACCGCTATGCCTTGCAAATCGAGCGCAATCAATAAACTCTCACCATCAACGCCGGCGAAACTCAAGTTGCAAATATTCGGCACACGGTGTTCGCGGTCGCCATTGATTTGCACATCAGGAATTTCATTGAGGATGCGCTGTTCAAGATAATCCCTCAGTTCACGCATTCGGGCTGTGCGTTCACCGAATTCGCGCCGCGCGAGTTCGCAGGCTTTGCCGAGCGCAACGATCCCCGGCACATTTTCGGTTCCCGGTCGTTTATCGCGTTCGTGATGCCCGCCATAAAACAGTTTCGCGAGCCGCACGCCTTTTTTAATAAACAGTGCCCCGACGCCTTTCGGCGCGTGAAGTTTATGTCCCGAAAGCGAAAGCAAATCAACGCCGAGTTGCGCGACATCAACGGTGATTTTGCCAACCGCTTGTACGGCGTCCGTATGAAAATGCAAATGCCCATGTCCTTGCGCGCGGCGTTGGTTGACGATTGCCGCAATCGCTTCCAGCGGTTGAATGACGCCGGTTTCATTATTGGCATGCATCACCGAAATTAAAATCGTTTCATCAGTGATTGCCGCCCGAACGTCTTCAAGGTTAATCAATCCATCTCGCGACACCGGCAAATACGTGACCTGAAATCCGCGTTGCGCTAAAGCCTCACAGGTCGCAAGCACCGCCGGATGTTCAATTCGTGTGGTGATGATATGCTTGCCTTTGTCCTGATGCGCTTCGACAATGCCGCGAATCGCGAGATTATCGGCTTCGGTGCCGCCCGATACAAAAATGATTTCAGCGGCTTGCGCGTTGATTAAAGCAGCGACTTCGCGACGCGCCTGCTCAACGGCAGATTTGGCGCGCTGTCCGAAAGCGTGAACCGATTGCGCGTTGCCGAAATCTTCCGCAAGATAGGGCAACATCGCCTCAATCACTTCTTTGGCGACCGGTGTGGTGGCGCTGTTGTCTAGATAAACTTTCATTTCAGTCATTGGTCACTGGTCATTGGTCATTTGCCCTTAGTTTACAGTGCAATAATTACTGAAGAACAAATGACCAATGACCGGTGACTATTCATTCTCTTCTTGCCACTCTTCATACCATGCCATCTGAATGGCTTCGAGCTTTTTCTCGTTCGATTCTTTGGGGTCGGCGGTGAAGCCATCAAGTTCAATGACCCATTGATGCAAATCCGTGAAGCGAACTGTCAAGGGGTCGATATCCGGGTATTTTTCCAACAGCCTGATGGCAATCTCTTCAACATCTGTCCATCCGATTTCCGGCATAATATTTACCTCACTTATACAGCGTATTCGATTATCCAATTCAACTGCTTGCGTTGCATTGCAGCAGGTGTAAACCGCACAACCGTATTGCGCAGCGTACAGACGAAATCATTTTCCATTTGAATCACTTTGCCAATGCGCCACGATTGCGTGACGATTTTATTCGCGCGCTTGAGACGGTTGGCTTCGTAATTTTTTAATGCAGCGGTGACCTCGACGTTTGCAACCAAAGAATCAGCCAGCACGACGGCGTCTTCAATCGCCTGACATGCACCCTGCCCGAGATTCGGAGTCATCGGATGCGCCGCGTCGCCGAGCAAGGTGACGCGCCCTTGCGTCCAACTCCGCAAAGGTTCACGGTCAATAATGTCATTACGCAAAATTGCGGTTTCATCTGTAGCTTCAAGCAGCCTTTCGATTGGCTCATGCCAACCTTGAAACAAATCCAATAATTCGCCTTTGCGACCAGCCGCAGCATCTTTTTCGCCTGCGGGCGCGTTTTTGGTCGCAAACCAATAGACGCGATTTTGGCTCATCGGAATGATGCCGAAGCGCGCGCCTTTGCCCCAGGATTCGGAAGCGCCTTGACGCAAAATCGGGTCATTAAATTCTGTAACCCCGCGCCACGCCGTGTAACCGGAATATCTCGGACGCGCTCTGCCAAACAACGTCGCGCGAACCACTGAGTTGATGCCATCCGCGCCGATTAAAAAATCGCCGACAACTTCGCTGCCATCGGCAAATCGCGCCTTCACACGCTTGTCATCTTGCGTAAAGCCGATGCATTGGGCGTTCAGTTTGACATTTTCTTCACCCAACGTTTTCAACAACGCTGCCAGGAGTTCAGCGCGATGCAGCACGATGATGAGAGGCTCCGACTTTTCATTCGTTTCAGCATTGAAAGCCGAGGACAACAGCGCGCCTTTTGAGTTACGCACGCCACCGCTCACTTGTGGAATGCTCAACGCCTGCAACGCTTGGGTCAGTCCGATTTTATCGAGAGCTTTAATCGCATTCAGCCAAAGCGACAACCCCGCGCCCACTTCCTGCAATTCACAGGTTTTTTCAAAGACCGTGACGTCAATACCCTTTCTTTTTAGAGCAATCGCCGCGCACAGCCCGCCGATGCCCCCGCCAATGATAATTGCTCTTTGCTTCGACTTTGTATTCATAAATTCAGATTAAAACCTACTCGACAATCTCAACCGTCACATCGCCTTGAACGACCGCCTGACAACCGAGCCGCGAATGCAAGGTGACGCTGTCAGCCATATAGATGCGGTCTTCTTCGTCATCTTCCATTTCCGATAAATTCGCTTCGCCCTGTTTGACGATGACGTGACAGGTAGTGCAGGCGCAATTGCCGCCGCAAGCGTGTTGCAAATCAATGTTGTTGTTTAACGCGATGTCTAAGATGGAACCTTCTTTGCCGTGTTCAAGGTAAGGCATCTCGTCCGGCGCGTAATCAACCGTCACGATTTCGCCATCGGGTTTAATGAAGGTGACTTTATAAACTTTTTTCTCGGTTGCGGGTTCCATAACTGCACTTTCGGTTTGCATCTTGGTTTAACTCCATCAAAAAATTGATCGTTGAGCAAGCAGTCTTTGACTGCTTGCTCAACGAATGCTTGGGAGCGCGAAGATGGAAGAGCGCAGAAATTGAAGTAATCTCCCGTTCTCCCTATCTCCCTTTCTTCACTTTCCCTGTTCTGCGACTTCCGAAGCTTTGCGATTTTTCAAGGCTTCGGAAACCGCTGTGTTCATCATGAGTTCCGCCAGATGATGCGACACCTCATCAAGTTGTTTGATTTTATCGCGTATCAGTTGATGATCGTCGCCCTGCATCGCGGCTCTCAGTTCGGCAATCACCTGACGAATTGCTGCTTGTTCCGCTTCATCAATCAAATCGCTGGCACGTTCATTCAAGGCTTTTTCCGATGCGCGCAGCATGGTTTCGGCTTCGTTGCGGGCTTCGATGACCTGGCGTTTGTGAATATCCTCTTCGGCGAATTCGTAAGAATCCAGCAACATCTTTTCAATCTGTTCATCGCTGAGTCCATATGAAGGTTTGACTTCGATGGATTGTTGTTGCCCGGTGCGTAAATCTTTGGCGCTCACGGTCAGGATGCCGTTGGCATCAATCATAAAACGCACTTCGATGCGCGGCAGCCCGGCGGGTTGCGGCGATATGCCTTTCAAAGAAAATTTAGCGAGGCTGCGGCAATCGTCAACCATCTCGCGTTCACCCTGCAACACGTGAATGTCGATGCCGGTTTGATTATCTACCCAGGTGGTGAATTGTTCCGAAGCCGAAGTCGGAATCGTGGTGTTACGATGAATGAGTTTAGTCACCACGCCGCCCATCGTTTCAATGCCTAAACTGAGTGGCGTTACATCGAGCAACAACAAATCTCGATTGCCGCCCGCGAGAATATCAGCCTGAATCGCGGCACCCAAGGCGACAACTTCATCGGGGTTGAGTTCGATGTGCGGTTCGCGTTTGAACAATTCTTTTACGCGACTGCGCACCAGGGGAATGCGCGTCGAACCTCCGACCATCACCACTTCATCAATCTGACTTGCCTCGAGATTCGCGTCTTTCAAAGCTTGCTTACACGGTTGAATGGTGCGTTCAACGATGTCTGCGATGAGGCTGTCAAATTCGGCGCGACTAAACTTGCGCGTGTAGTCGCCGTCTGCGCCAAGCGCGACATTGATCGTGGCGCTGTCAGTATCAGAGAGTTCGTGTTTGGCTTGAATGACGGCTTTGCGAAGGGTTTGAAAAATGCTGTGGTCTTGTTCAACGCGCTTGCCGATTTTGGCGGCAATTTCATCGAGCACAAAACCGATTAAGCGATTATCAATATCATCGCCGCCAAGATGGGTGTCGCCGTTGGTCGCCAGGACTTCAAAGATGCCATCGCGCAATTTCAAAATCGAAATATCGAAAGTGCCGCCGCCTAAATCGTAAACCGCGACCATGCCCTCATTGCGTTTGTCGATGCCGTAAGCGAGCGATGCGGCAGTCGGTTCATTGACGATGCGCAACACTTCAAGACCCGCGAGGTGTCCCGCGTCTTTTGTCGCCTGACGTTGGGCATCATTGAAATATGCCGGAACCGTGATGACGGCGCGTGTAACCTCTTCGCCGAAAAATTTTGAGGCGCGTTCTTTAAGCTCTTTTAAGATGAAGGCGGAAATTTCAGGTGGCGTAAAAACTTTATCGCCCATTTGAAAACGAATGACCTGTTCGCTGCCTTTGGCGATTTGAAAGGGCACCAGGCTCAAATCTTCCGCGACGTCGGCTGCGCCTTTGCCCATAAAGCGTTTGACCGAATAGATGGCTTTGCGCGGTTCGGTAATGAGTTTTTCGCGCGCTTCTTCGCCAATCAACAGGCGTCTATTTTCTGCATCGTAATAAACAATCGACGGCACCAGCGGATTATCATTGTCGCCGCGAATCACCACGGGTTTATCGCCATCCATAAACGCGACAAGGCTGTTGGTGGTGCCTAAATCAATTCCGACAACGCGCCCTGATTTCGGGCGACCTGTCATGCTGAGTTCAATAACCGGCATTTATAAAATCTCCTCTTTTATATCCCTGACCAAATTGCTGATGTATGAGCGATGCGACATCAATTCGCTCATACGGTCTAAAATGGATTTTTTATTTTCCTGGGTCTGATGATTATCAAGGCTCAAATTCCATTCGTCGAAAAGCGCGAAAAGCCGCATATCAATCGCTTTCATCTGGTCATTCAAATTAGATAACGCTTCTTCGAGTTGCGAACGGGCTTCCGCGATTTCATCTTCGTCGCCCATTTGCTTCGCGGCTTTTAACTCTTCGACCTGCATATTTAGTTCAAAGACTTCTTCGAGCAAATCGGGCGGCGCTTTCTTTTCAGCCTCTTTGTAGCCTTCAAGCGAGAGCAGATACCTGGCGCGTTTGATGGGTTCGCGCAGTGTGCGATAGGCTTCGTTGAGCATCGAAGAACGGTCGAGGCTCGCCTGTTGTTCACCGCTGGTGGCGTTCATAAAATAGTCGGGATGAAATTCGCGTGAGAGTTGGTAAAACAATTTTTCAAGCGCCGCTTCATCGAGTTTTAATTTTTTCGGCAAACCAAGAAAGGCGAAATAATCTGTGCCCGACTCCACCGGTTGAATGCGTTTACAGGACGGGCAGAAGTGCGCCCCGTGAGTTTGCGTGCCGCAATACACGCAAGAAATTTGATTTTCCGCAACGGCGCTCATTTGAGTTTTGTCAGCATCCTTTCAAACTAAATTTCATTCACTAGGCAAAAAAATGATGGTTGAGCTTTTAGCCACCCAACCATCAAAACGAATTTCCCAAGTTGTCAAAAGAAAAAAGCGGCTTTTCAGTTTGGCAGCGCTACACAGCAAAAGACTCTCCACAACCACAGGAGCCGGTGGCATTGGGATTGACGAACATAAACCCGCGTTGCATCAGTCCTTCCATTTTGTAATCGAGAATCGATCCGTTCAAATAAATAAAGCTCTTAATGTCAACGAAGACTTTGGCTCCGTCCTTTTCAAAAATCTTATCGGTCGGTTGCGGTTCGGTGTCGAGTGCCAGAGTGTACCCCAGTCCCGAACAGCCGCCGCCTTTGATACCGACGCGCAAGCCGCCTTCCGTTAGATTATTGTCATGCATAATCTCAATAATTTTAGCGGCTGCTTGATGAGTAATTTCGATTGCCATTTTCCTTCACTCCAAAACGATTTGATAAACCCGCGCGGTCAAAGACCGCTTGTTCAACGGGCAGGTTGATTGTCAGCGAGGTAATCCTTAGGCGCTGACGGTGGCTTCTTCAGCTTTTACTTCGGTCACTGCCTGTTTGGTTTGATAATCTTTCACTGCCGCTTTGATGGCGTCTTCTGCCAATACGGAGCAGTGAATTTTCACCGGCGGCAGATTCAATTCTTTAACGATTTCGGTGTTTTTAATCGCCATCGCTTCATCCACCGAACGACCCTTCAACCATTCGGTCGCGAGACTCGAACTGGCGATAGCTGAACCGCAACCGAAGGTTTTGAATTTCGCCTCTTCGATGATGTTGGTTTCCGGGTCAATTTTAATCTGCAATTTCATGACATCGCCGCATTCCGGCGCGCCAACCAACCCGGTTCCGACATTAGGGTCTTTTTTATCAAGGCTGCCGACGTTGCGCGGGTTGTTGTAATGATCGATGACCTTATCCGAATATGACATTTTTATCTCCTCATCCTATGATATTTCACGTTTATAAAAATTCGCCGAATCTCAATGACCTGTCCAGGCGACTTTGCTGAGGTCAACGCCTTCCTGCACCATCTCCCAGAGCGGCGACAGTTCGCGCAGTTTATTGACCGCTTCGTTCACTTTGCCGATGGTGTAATCGACCTCTTCTTCGGTATTGAAGCGTCCGAGTCCGAAACGAATCGAACTGTGCGCCAACTCTTCGCCAACCCCCAGAGCCTTCAACACGTAACTTGGTTCCAGGCTCGCCGAGGTGCAAGCCGAACCTGACGATACGGCAATGTCATTGATGCCCATCAACAATGATTCGCCTTCAACATAAGCGAACGAAATATTCAAATTGCCGGGCAAGCGGTGCTCGAGATGACCGTTGATATAAACTTCGGGAATCTCGTTCATAATCCCTGTGCGCAGCTTTTCACGCAGCGCGAAAACTCTCTGGTTTTCTTCGTGCATTTCCTGCCGGGCAATTTCGCAAGCCTTACCAAGTCCGACAATGCCTGTGACATTCAAAGTGCCGCTACGCATACCACGCTCGTGTCCGCCGCCATCCATCATCGGCACCAGCATCACGCGCGGGTTTTTGCGGCGCACATAGAGACCGCCGACGCCTTTCGGACCATAAATTTTATGCGCCGACATTGAAACCAAATCCACATTAAGCGCGTTCACATCGAACGGAATTTTACCGACCGATTGCGTGGCATCCGTGTGAAACAGCACGCCGCGCTCTTTGCAAACTTTGCCGATTTCGGCAATCGGTTGTAACACACCGATTTCATTGTTGGCGTGCATGATTGACACCAGAATGGTTTTATCGGTGATGGCATTTTTGACATCATCGGGCGTAACCAGTCCGTCGCTGCCTACCGGCAAATAGGTCACTTTGAAGCCGCGTTTTTCAAGTTTTTTGCAGGTGTCGAGCACCGCTTTATGTTCGGTGACGGCAGTGATGATGTGGTCGCCTTTTTCGTAATACATCTCGGCGACACCTTTGATTGCGAGGTTGTCGCTTTCGGTCGCGCCGCTCGTAAAGATAATTTCTTTAGGTGAAGCGCCGATTAGTTCGGCAATCTGTTTGCGCGAATTTTCGACCGCTTCTTCGGCTTGCCAACCGAACTTGTGGTTGCGACTCGCGGCATTACCGAACATTTCGGTAAAGTACGGACGCATCGCCTCGAAGACACGCGGGTCGCAGGGCGTGGTTGCGTGATAGTCCATGTAAATTGGAAGTTTGAGCGCCATTTTTTCTCCTAAAATTGCAAAACTAAAATTCGTGTTAGCAAAATTTCTTCAAGCTACCTCAGCGGCTTTCGTCTGTTTTTTCTTATCCGAAAGCAATTTGTCCGATTTCATTCTGAGGTGATAAACCACTTCGGCTTTCGGTTGATTGACCAAATCCGCAAGCGTGATGGAATCCATAAAACTGTTGATATGTTCATTCAACTGTCGCCAGATTGCGCCGCTCACGCACGATTCGGCAATCCGGCAATCGTGCGACGATTCATCCTTATCAAAACAGGAATTTGAATAAAGCGGCGGTTCAACCAGACGAACGATTTCACCGACCGAAATTTCCGACGGGTCGCGCGATAAAACGTACCCGCCAAACGGTCCACGGATGCTGTTGACAATGTCACCTTTGCGCAGTTGTTGAAAAATTTGTTCAAGGAACAACAACGAAATGCCTTCACGTTCGGAAATAGCTTTCAAAGTTACGGGAGCGCCCTTGGAATTTTGCGCAATGTCCAGAACGGCTCTCACCGAATATTTGCCTTTGGTTGAAATCTGCATATTCCCTCACAACGGCGATGCGCTTTTGCGTTCATTTACATTCGCCACCTGCAATTGTAGATACCCGACTAAAAAAGTCAAGTTTATCCTGACTGTTTTGGTCAAGTTTGAGGATAAATGTAACAAATTGTCTTGGGAAGTTACGGATTTGCATAAAGCGAATTGAGAAGTTAGATTGGATTTTCGCGCAATTTACCGAAACCCCTGCGCGACAGAACCATAATTTATTTTAAGAGGAGAACAAATGAAGAAGCTTTTTTCGCTTATTACCTTGATGACGATAGTTTCAGTAACCGTTTTTGCCCAGATGACCGGTGATAGAGGCGTTGCGGAGCTTGCGCTTTCCGGCGGTAAAGTTTCCGTTGAATACGGACGCCCATCACTCAAAGGTCGCGATATTGAAAAGATGCTCAATGAACAATTGCCGGTCGGCACTGCCTGGCGTATGGGTTCAAATGCGGCGACCACCTTGACGGCGGATGCGGATTTGAAATTCGGCAAAACTGTGGTCGCCAAAGGCAAATATGTGTTGCAAGCCAAACGCGCCGAAGACCAGAAATGGATTCTGGTTTTAACCGCTGAAAATCAAACGCCCGTTGAAGTTCCGCTGACCTTCAAAAAATCCGACCAGTCAGCCGAAATGCTGACGATTGCACTGACTGCCAAAGGCAAAGACGGCAAGTTCCTGCTGCATTGGGGAACCTTTACACTTTCCACCGAATTCAAAAAAGCTTAACTGCAAAACCATATAACCTCTGCAATCACTTTCTTGAATGTTTCGAGGTTGGAATGTGAACCCGAAATCAGGAAATGATTGCAGAGGTCGCAAAGCGTGTTTAGCTCCTCATTTGAATAATCCCTGCTACCTGCTACCCTGCGTTTTTCGCAAAGGCTTTCAATTTCTGCAACCGCGCTTCGGCTGCCGCCAGGGTTTCGTCTTTTTTGCAAAAGGTAAAGCGCACCTGATGCGCGCCAAGTTGCGGGTCGTGATAGAAACTGCTGCCGGGGACGACCGCCACACCGATTTCTTTCACCATGAATTTCGCGAACTCCACATCGTTGTCGTAACCGAAGGCGCTGATGTCAGTCATGATGTAATAAGCGCCGTCCGGGTCGTAACATTTGAAACCGACATCTTTTAAGACTTGCAAAACCTGCTCACGTTTTTCGGTGTACACAGCTTGCAATTTTTCATAATAAGAATTGGGAAGTCTGAGGGCTACTGCGCCCGCTTCCTGAAGCGGTGCCGCCGCGCCAACGGTTAAAAAGTCATGCACTTTGCGAATCGCCTGCGTAATATCGGGGCGCGCAATCGCGTAACCAACGCGCCAGCCGGTGACGCTATAGGTTTTCGATAAACCGTTGATGGTTATCGTGCGGTCTTGCATCCCATCAATCTTTGCCATAGCGATGTGCTGTTTGCCGTTGAATAAAATGTGCTCGTAGATTTCATCAGTGATAGCGATGACATTCCATTTTTGGCAGAGGCTGGCGATGAATTCCATCTCTTCGCGACTGAAAATTTTTCCGGTCGGATTATTCGGCGTGTTGATGATGATGGCTTTTGTATGGTTGTTAAATGCCGCTTCGAGTTCCGCTTTATCGAAAGACCAGTCGGGCGCATACATCGTCACATAACGCGGCGTGGCGCTCGATAAAATCGCATCCGGTCCATAATTTTCATAGAATGGTTCAAAGACAATCACTTCATCGCCGGGATTGGTGATAGCCATCATTGCTGCCATCATCGCTTCGGTTGAACCGCAGGTCACGGTGATTTCGCGTTCCGGGTCTACGTCGAGACCTAAATACCATTTGGATTTTTCGACAATCGCGTCGCGGAAATTTTTTGCCCCCCAGGTAATCGCATATTGATTGATGTCCGCATTGATAGCATCACAGGCTGCCTGTTTGATTTCCGCCGGAGCCGCGAAATCCGGGAAGCCCTGCGACAAATTAATAGCGCCGTAAAGGTTTGCCTGCCGGGTCATCTCGCGGATGACCGATTCGGTAAACAAATCGGCTTTGTTGGAAATAATTTTTTTCATTGTGGCGGTGAGATGGTTCGATAGTTCCGGGTTTGTAGAAGTCATTGGTTATTTGTCCTTAGTCATGAGTTATCGGTTTTTATTTTACAGGCAAAGCGTAGCGAAAAAAATATGGAATGCCAATAACAACTAACATCGCACCCATGTCGGGTGACAATTAAGCTTCGTGAAGCGTGAAGCGATAACCAACCCACGGTTCGGTGATGATATAGCGCGGATGTTGGGTGTCGGGTTCGATTTTACGGCGCAATTGATTGATGAAGACGCGCAGGTATTCCGTCTGTTCCGATGATTCCGAACCCCAGACGGCTTGCAGCAAGGCTCTGTGGGTGACGACTTTGCCCGCATTGGTCAACAGGTACTTGAGCACATCGAATTCTTTGGGGGTCAGTTTGATTTCCTGCCCGGCAACCGTAACCCGACGTTCGTCAATGTCAATCGACACATCACCGACCGTGATAACCGAAGTCTGCGCTTCGGCGATATGTTGCCGCCGCAAAATGGCGCGCACACGCGCCAATAGTTCTTCCATGCCAAATGGTTTCGTCACATAATCATCGGCGCCCGCATCGAGCGCCGCGACTTTGTTGCGTTCTTCGCCTTTTGCAGAGAGCACGATGATGGGCACTTCGGAAAATTCGCGCACCCGGCGACAGACCTCAAGTCCGTTCATGTCCGGCATCATCAAATCAAGGATAAGCAAATCGGGCATCTGTTTGTGCATTTCATCGAGCGCTTCTTTGCCGCCCTGTGCAGTGCGAATTTCATAACCTCGCGCCGGCAGACTGGCGCGCATCACGCGCAGGATTTGCAATTCATCATCAACCACCAGAATGACCGGCTTTTTGGATTTCGACTGTTCATTCATAAACTGCCTCGTTGTTCTCCTGTTCGATTCGCATTGCCGCAACCGATTTGGTTGCCGTGGGAATTTCAAAGGTGAAGGTTGAGCCGCGCCCCAATTCGCTTTCAACGGAAATTCTGCCGCCGTGCGCCTCTATGATACCGCGAGCGATACTGAGTCCCATTCCCGTCCCACTTCTTTGCTGGACGCTTTTTGAGGCGCTGCGATAAAACCTGTCAAAAATATGGGCAATCTCTTCAGCACTGATTCCTTCGCCCTTATCTTCGACGCTGAGGCTAAGTCGGTCTTTGCCTACACGCGCGCGAATGGTGATGACACGGTCGGTTGGCGAATACTTGGCGGCGTTTTCAACCACATAACTCAAAGCCTGTGTGAGTAACAGCGAGTCAACTTTGACAAACGGTAAAAATTCATCGGCATCGACAACGATTTTGTGATTGCGGGTCGCATCGGCGCATCGCTCAACCGTATTGCTGATAATTTCTGCAACCGCTGCCCACTCTTTTGCAAGATGTAACTCGCCCGCTTCGATGCGCGCCATCTCCAGTAAATTCTGCACCAACCGCGTGAGCCTTTGCACATCTTCACTGATAATCAAATGAAATTCGCTGAGCGCCTCTTTATCCCACTCAACATCTTTTTGCAAAAGGTTATCGATTGCCGCGCGCATCGAGGTGAGCGGCGTGCGTAAATCATGTGAAACGGAAGCCAGCAACGCCGATTTTAATTCATCGCTTTGTTTGAGGGCTTCCGTATAACTCAACTCCTTGAGCATCGCCGTGCGTTCCATCGCCAGCGCCACGAGTCCGGCGATGGCTTCGATGGTTCCGCGCTCCAGCGTTGATACCGTAACCACCATCACGCCGATGGATTTGACGCCGATTTTTAAAGGCGCATAGTAAATATGTTGTGACTGCAAATCCTGCCGACGTTTTTCCGGTAAATCCGCTTCGATGATTTCACCGCTTGCAAAACTTTCATCCAGGATTGAAGCATTCGGTTCAATGAATCGCCCATACTCACTTCTGGTGGCGACATTCAACTGATGCCAGTCGCCGTCTTCCGATTTAATAAACAAGGTGCAAAACGAAACATCGAATTCGGTAACGATTTGTCGAACCAGCGAAGGCATAACCGCTTTCGAGTCAGGCGTGATGATGATGGATTGACTGAGTTGATACAACTTGAACAGTTCTTCGCGACGGCGCTCGGCTTCACGCGCCCGCTGGCGGGCAATCGCTGACAGTTGACTGGCAATGATGGCGGTTATCAGAAACGCAAAGAGCGCCACCCAGTTTTGCGGGTCTTCAATGGTCAGCGTCCCAAAAGGCGGCAGAAAGAAAAAGTTGAAACAGAAGATTGCCGTAATCGCGGTAAAAATTGCCGATTTGAGTTTATGAAAAGAGGCGACCAACAAAACCACCAGCAGGAAACTGAGCGCCACCGTCGTGTGATTGACATCGACAATCACCAGCCGGTAAAAAGCCGTCACCGCTGCCACACTCAGTACCGCCGAGGTGTATCCCAAAAAATTTTGCACTGCCGCTTTGTTCATAAACGCATTGCTTGAAAGATACAGACCAAAGCAAAGGATTGCCAATGCTGGCTCAGGGCGTTGAGCAAAATCGAACGCCGGTTGATGATTGCATCCTCGCGCTTGCTCAACCCCTCGGCGTATGACAATCACAAATAATGCTAATCGGCGGGAATGATTTGCACAGCCGCATCTTTGACCTCGGCAAGAAACCGATTCAGTACCGAACCGTGCAGCAGAATTTCCCAACGCGACCGCGCCGATTGCCCGAAAATCACATGGGTGATGCCTTCGCGTTTGGCGAATTCGATGAGACCATCGGCGACGCGCCGCGCTTTTAATTTCACTACGGTTGCGCCCAGGCTTTCGGCAAAAGCCAGATTTTCGGCAATCTGTTGCGCCAGTTCGGGAGAGTTAGCAGAAGGATTTTCTTTTGGGGTTTCCACATAGACCGCGTACCAGACCGCGCCTATACGCCCGGCGATGCGCGCTCCGGCTCTGAGTAATTTTTTTGCGGTTGCGCCGGATGACATACAGACCATCACCTTTTCGGGAATCGGCGCAGGCTCCAAGCCTTCCCGTTCGCGATACTGCGCGGATTTTGACGCCACATCTTCGGCGACGGTTCTCAAAGCAAGTTCGCGCAAGGTCGACAGATTGCCTTTGCGAAAAAAATTGGTGAGTGATTGTTCAATCTTTTCCGGTTTATAGACCTTGCCCTGTTTAATACGGGTTCGCAGTTCGTCAATCGTGACATCGACATTCACCACTTCATCAGCGCGTTTGAGAAAACTATCGGGCACGGTTTCGCGCACCCGCACGCCCGATGACCGCGCCACCGCATCATTCAAGGTTTCCAGATGCTGAACATTCACGGCGGTCATCACATGAATGCCTGCATCAAGTAAATCCAATACATCTTCATAACGTTTATAATTTTTCGAGCCGGGGGCATTGGTGTGCGCCAGTTCATCCACCAGACAGATTTCCGGTTTGCGTTCGAGGATGGCTTCAAGATTCATCTCTTCGATGATGACGCCGCGATATTCAATGCGTTTTCGCGGAATGCTTTCAAGGTCAGCGATTTTCGCTTCGGTATCGCGGCGACCATAGGTTTCAACCAATCCGATGACCACATCAAATCCCTGACGCTTGAGCAGGTGGGCGTCTTCAAGCATTTGATAAGTTTTGCCGACACCCGGCGCTGCGCCGATGTATACACGCAAGCGCGCGTGTTGCGATTGGTTTAATTTCGCAAGCAAGGCTTCGGCAGTAGGTCGATTGTTGGATTGATCAGGCATTAATTTCGGGCGCTCGAATAACCGCCGATGGGCAACGTAAAGGTAAAGGTTGTGCCTTCGCCCACACGACTGCTGACGGCAATCTGTCCGCTTTGCGCTTCCACTAATTGTTTGGTCAGCGCGAGTCCGAGTCCCGTGCCGCCGCTGGTGGTTTTTTTAACCTGCGCAAAACGATTGAACAATGTTGGTAACTCATCTTCCGGGATGCCTTCGCCGGTGTCGCTTATGGCAAACATCACGCGGTCTACACGCTCTTTGGCTTCGATTTTAATTTCGCCGCCCATCGGCGTATGGCGAATGGCATTCGATAAGAGATTATCAAAAATCCGGCGCAATGCTTCACCATCAGCGACTACCCAGGCTAAATCGGGGGCAACATCCGCGATTAATTTTATCCGTTTGGCATCCGCGGCGCTTTGAAAATGTTCAATGACCGGGCGGGTGATGTCTATCGGTCGCAATCGTTCCATTGACAGTTTGCGGGTTCCCGATTCGATTTTTGAAAGTTCCAGTAAGTCATCAATGATTTCTCTCAGGCGTTCGGATTGGTCGCGGGCGTCTGTGAGCATAGCGGCTTGTTGAGCGTTCAATTCGCCGGTGTAACCTTGAATCACTGCATGCAGCGCCAGTTGCAAAGCCCTGAGCGGGTCGCGCAGTTTGTTTGAAGCGATAGCGATAAAATCGGTTTTCAGGCGATCAACTTCGCGCATTTCCGTGATGTCTTCAAGCAGGGTTACCGCGCCAATCAACCGCCCATCGCCGTCGCGCACAGGCGTGGTGCGCAGTCGATAGCTGCGTTCGTGAGCGCCGATTTTTACCGGCACAATCGCGGCGTCGCCTTCCTGGGCAACCGGTTTTTGCAAAGACATGGCATCACGCACGGCTTTGAGAATCAATTCACCGGCGCTAAATCGCGACAATGAGTAATCAATATCACCGGCTTCGTTATCCTGGGCGCGTAAGAAAAAATCCCTTGCCGATTTGTTGATTTGCGTGACATGCCCTTGCGCGTCGGTGACAATCACCGGTTCATAAATGGAATCCAGAACTGCATCGGATTTTTTCTTTTCGAGCAATAACTGCCATTGTTCGGACTGTCTGAGGTCGCGCAAGCGCACCGCCATGCGGTTAAACTCGGTGGCAAGTTCGCCGATTTCATCTTTTGAGGTGATGCTGATGTGTTGCTCGAAATCGCCTTCACCGATGAGCTTGGCTTTGGCGGTCAACACGTTGATCGGTTCAACCACATAATTGGTGAATCGCCAGGCAAACGCTAAAGCGGCAATTAAAGCAACCAGGGCGAGCATTGCCATCGAAACTTCGGCTTCCCATGACCGCGAAATCGCCCGCTCGTTTGCCGCCAGCATGGCTTGTTGATTGAGCTTTAACAAATCATCGAGGCGGTTTCTGAGCGCCACGAAATCCGGCTCCAGTTGCGCGAAATATTTTCCCGATTTTGTCGATGAGGTTTGGTCATTTTTCGCCTCCGCCACCTCGCTGCCGATGAATGTTTCAATCGTCTGACGATAGCTCGAAAATTGCCTTTCGATATCGGCAATGATTTTATCTTCATCCTTTTCGGTGATATTGCTTGCAGCAACCCGCAATTCATCAGCAAATTTACTGACATTTTCAGCAAATTGATTTTGTGCTTTAGCGGTCTGCCCGGAAATGGCGAAAAGCGCCGACGAATCCAGACGTTCGAGGGCATCTTTCATACGTTCAGCCGCGATAATGCTTTTATAATTATTTACCAGGATGACATCGATTGCCCGCCCCAGACTGACCAGATGATAAATTCCCCACACGCTTACCGCTAAAATCAGCGCAATCAGCAGTCCGTAGCTGGAAATCAGTTTTTGTTTGAGCCGCTTCATCGTTTGCTTAAATCATCGAGCGCGAGATTCAGTAGCAGTACATTGACGCGGGGTTCGCCTAACAGTCCGAAGGTGCGATGTTCAGTATAGGATAGAACCAGTTTGCGAATTTCGCTTTCGCTTATGCCGCGTTCGCGAGCAACTCGCGGCACTTGAAATTCTGCCGCTGCGGGTGTGATATGCGGGTCGAGTCCCGAAGCCGATGACGTAACCAGATCAACCGGAATCGCTTTGCCGTGATTTTGTTCACTTAATCTTTGCGCCAGGGGCTTGATTTTTTCATCCAGCAATTTCGCGCTTGTTGACGAAAGATTGGTGCCGCCCGATGCGCCCGCATCATATCCATTGCCCGCAGCCGATGGACGCGAATGAAAATATCCCGCACCGGAAAACGGTTGCCCGATCAGTCGCGAACCAATGACTTTGCCGTTTTTTACAATCAGGCTGCCCTGGGCTTTCTCCCTAAAAAAAAGTTGCGCGACGCCTGTAACCGCCAACGGATAGATGACGCCGACAATCACGGTTAAAACCACTGTCAACATCATTGCCGGAAAAATTTGTTTCGTGATTTCCATAACTACCTCAAAAGATTTGACGATTCGCCTGCCAGTCAAACTCACTCAATGAAATGAACCAGGAAGTATCTGGGTGTGTTTTGGTTCATCGTTCATCGTTCATACTTCATCGTTTCTTTTTAAGCCAAGCCAATCGCCGTGATAATCAAATCAATCAATTTAATGCCGATAAACGGAATGACGATGCCGCCCGCGCCATAAATTAACAGATTGCGTCTTAAAACTGCCGCTGCGCCGAGCGGACGATACTTGATGCCTTTGAGCGCCAGCGGCACCAGGGCAATGATAATCAGCGCGTTGAAAATCACCGCCGATAAAATTGCCGATTCCGGGGTTGCCAATTTCATGATATTGAGCGCCGCCAGCGGTCCCGCTTTTGCGCCCGTCAACGCATAAAGCGTCGAAAACATCGCCGGGATAATCGCAAAATATTTCGCTACATCATTGGCAATCGAAAAGGTCGTGAGCGCGCCGCGCGTCATCAATAACTGTTTGCCAATCTCAACGATTTCAATCAACTTCGTCGGGTTGGAATCGAGGTCAACCATGTTGCCCGCTTCTTTTGCTGCCATCGTCCCTGAATTCATCGCCACGCCAACATCCGATTGCGCCAGCGCGGGCGCGTCATTGGTGCCATCGCCGGTCATTGCGACGAGTTTGCCTGCCGCCTGTTCGCGTTTGATTAAATCCATTTTGTCTTGCGGTTTGGCTTCGGCAAGAAAATCATCAACCCCGGCTTCGCGGGCAATGGCTGCGGCAGTGAGCGGATTATCGCCGGTAATCATAATGGTTTTAATGCCCATTTTTCTGAGTTGTTCAAAACGTTCGCGCATACCGCCTTTGACAATGTCTTTCAGATAAATGACGCCGAGGGCGCGATGATTATCGGCAACCACGAGCGGCGTACCTCCGGCGCTGGCGATGCGTTCAATGACTTGCTGAAGTTCCGCAGGGATGTTGCCGCCTTTTTCTTTAACAAAGGCGCTCACGGTATCTGCCGCGCCTTTGCGAATCGAACGACCATCGAAATCGACGCCCGACATGCGCGTCTGCGCGGTGAAGGGAATAAACTCGGCTTCGTGCGCGGCAAGCTCGCGACCTCGCAAACCATATTTGGTTTTTGCCAGCACCACGATTGACCGACCTTCGGGGGTCTCATCCGAAAGGCTCGAAAGTTGCGCGGCGTCTGCCAGTTGTTGTTCATTAACGCCCGGCACCGGGATGAATTCCGTAGCCTGACGATTGCCGAGCGTAATGGTTCCGGTTTTATCGAGCAATAAGGTATTCACATCGCCCGCAGCTTCGACGGCACGCCCGGACATTGCCAGCACATTGTGTTGAATGACTCTGTCCATTCCCGCGATACCGATTGCTGAAAGCAAGCCGCCGATAGTCGTCGGTATCAGGCAAACTAACAAGGCAACCAACACGGTGATGGTTGGCGGCTCGGCGGGTTTAAAAATTCCTGCGGCGTTCGATTGATCGACACTATAAATCGCATAAGGCAAAAGGGTGACGACCGCTAAGATAAAAATAATCGTCAATCCCGCGAGCAGAATGTTTAAGGCAATTTCATTCGGGGTTTTTTGTCGCTCTGCGCCTTCGACAAGCGCAATCATGCGGTCGAGAAAAGTTTCGCCGGGATTTGAAGTGATGCGGATTTTTATCCAGTCCGACAGCACACGAGTGCCACCGGTGACCGATGAACGGTCGCCGCCCGATTCGCGAATGACCGGCGCGCTTTCCCCTGTGATTGCCGATTCATCGACGGAGGCGACGCCTTCAACGACTTCGCCATCGCCGGGAATAAACTCACCGGCGCGAACCAAAACCAGATCACCTTTTTTCAACTTAGGCGCGGGCACGGCTTCGGTTTGAATATCATTGATGCCGCCATCACTTACATCTTTGACAATGCGGTGAGCGATAGTTTCGGTCTTGGCTTTGCGCAAGGTATCCGCCTGTGCTTTGCCGCGCCCTTCTGCCATCGCTTCGGCGAAATTGGCAAACAGCACGGTGAACCACAACCACAAGGCGACTTGAATGGTAAACAAAAGATTGGCGGTATTGCCGACAGCAATGTCGCGAATAATCAAAACGGTCGTCAGAATGCTGCCGATTTCAACAACGAACATCACAGGATTTTTGGCTACTAACTTGGGATTCAATTTGATGAATGAATCCTTGATTGCCCGTTTAACAATCGCCGGGTCGAATAAAGGTCTTTTTTGTGCTTTGTCTGACATAACTCCTCCAATTGCGGATTGCGGATTGAAAGCCGCAGCAGGCTTGAGCCTCTCCCGCAATCCGCAATCAAAATGTGGTTCCTCCATGCATCAGGAAGTGTTCGACGATGGGACCAAGCGATAGCATCGGGAAAAAGGTCAATGCGCCGACGATGATAATCACACCAATCAGCAGAGAAACGAACAGCGGTGTATGAACCGGAAAACTCCCCGCCGATGAAGGCGTGATTTTTTTGGCTGCCAGATTTCCGGCAATTGCCATCATCGGAATAATCATCAAAAATCGCCCAATCAACATTGCCAGTCCCAATGTCGTGTTGTACCAGAACGTGTTGACCGTGATGCCTGCAAATGCCGAACCGTTATTACCGGTCGCTGACGAATAGGCGTAAACGATTTCCGAAAGTCCGTGCGGGCCCGCATTGTTGATTGTCGATGCCCCATAAGACGCAACACTTGCCCACGCCGAAAACGCCAGGATGGATAGCGCAAAGACCAACGTATAGAGCATCGCCATCTTCACATCTTTGGCTTCGATTTTTTTACCGAGATATTCCGGCGTGCGCCCGACCATCAGTCCCGCGATAAACACCGTAAGCACGACCATCACCAGAATGCCGTAGAGTCCCGCGCCGACGCCGCCAAAAATCACTTCACCGAGCATAATATTGACCAGCGGCATCATGCCGCCAAGCGGGGTGTAGGAATCGTGCATGGAATTGACCGCGCCGCATGACGCATCAGTAGTTGCCGTAGCATAGAGCGCCGAATTCATAATCCCGAACCGCACCTCTTTGCCTTCCATATTGCCGCCCGCTTGTTCGACGCCGCTTTGTTCAACCGTCGCTTGTGTGATGTTGTGTTGACTGAAAATCGGATTGCCTTGCGCCTCGAAGTGATAAGTGACAAAGAACCCCACAACAAATAAAATCGCCATCGCCGCAAACACCGCCCAACCATGTTTTTGATTGCCGGTCAGGCGTCCAAGCGTGTAAGTGAGTCCCGCAGGAATCGCGAATATCGCAAACATCGAAAAGAAGTTCGATAGCGGTGTTGGGTTTTCAAAAGGATGCGCGGCATTGGCATTAAAAAATCCGCCGCCGTTGGTGCCAATTTGTTTGATGGCTTCCTGCGAAGCCACCGGTCCCTGCGCGATGGTTTGTTCGGTGATGGTTGCGTTTGAAGTGGTGCCGTCTTCGTTTGGGTTTTCGATTGGTTGTGGTTCGACAAGCGCGGCTTTAGTGTAAGGGCTGAAATTTTGCACTACACCTTGCGAAACAAAAACCAGCGCGCCGATGAACGACAGCGGCAACAGCAGGTAAAGCGTGGCGCGCGTCACATCTACCCAGAAATTACCGAGCGTCCGGGCTTCACGTCTGGCGATGCCGCGAACAAAGGCGATGGCGAGGACAATGCCTGTCGCTGCCGAAACAAAATTATGAAAAGCAAGCCCCGCCATCTGTGTGAAGTAGCTCATGGTCGATTCGCCGCCATAAGCTTGCCAGTTGGTGTTGGTCGTAAAACTCACAGCCGTGTTGAAGGCGAGGTCTGCCGGAACCCCTGAGAGTCCTTGCGGATTCAACGGCAGATAATATTGCAGGCGTTGAATCAGGTAGGTGAGCAACAAGCCTGCAAGGTTAAAGAGCAGCATGGCGACGGTGTAGGTCACCCAGCTTTGTTCACGCTTTTCGTCAATCCGACAGAGCCGATAAATCAACCGTTCGAGAGGAAAAAAAACTTTACCTGGAAAAGTGGATTCGCCGGAAAAGACTCTCGCCATATAAACGCCCAACGGTTTGGTCACCGCCAGCAGCGCCAGGAAAAAAATTAGAAATTGTAATAGCCCATTGATGGTCATCATTCACCTTCGTTAGAACTTTTCAGGTTTGAGTAAGGCGTAGAGCAGATAAATCAACAACCCTACCGCGATTACTGCACTGATGGCGTATTCGATATTCATAGCCTTACCCTCATTATGCGCGTTCGCAAAAACGCGCGTACCAGATTGACACTGCGAAAAAAAGCAAAATTAAAGCGATGAAAATAATGTCCAGCATGAAAGCACTCCTTAATTTTTGCGCCGCATGGCGCGCCACATAATGAAGCGGGCAATACAGAAATCGATAAAATAATCGAGGTCTCTGAGAAAAATCAGCCACCGACGTTTTAGCATGTGTTTGGCGCTGATTTTTCGCGCTCGCCGGATTTCGCCAAACGTCGCTGCAAAATTTTTTGCGTGAATCATCTTGTCGTACTCCCTCACAGCCGCCCGTTTTTGCGCCTCTTTCAGACGACGTAACCATTCATTGACGCTTAGGTAATCGGGCTTTTCTTTCATCAGCATTCACATCCTTTCCATCACCCATCCTCAAAAAACTTGCCGAGGCTTCCGCTAATTGAAATTGATGCCAATCGCCATATAGAAAAAATGATTGCCCCGACGGACATTCTCATTGCCCAGTGAATAAGCAGCGTAACCGGTTATTTTGGGATGGGGTTTGAAATTGACGCCTGCCGTTATATAGCCGGTCGCGCTTTTGTGAGTGAACCAGTCGGCAGCCAATCCGAATTTCGAGGTTATCGGCTGCTCTATCGCGAATTGTCCGCCGGCGCGGCTTTTCGGATGCACAACATCAGGACTGAAATGATGAACGCCTGCGCTCAATCGAGTCTGAGTTTTCAACGTTTTGCTGAGCTGTCCATAGACATAGTTGCCCAGGTCATAAGTTTTATTGCGAACCGGAATGAATAAATTATCGCCAACGATGAATGCCCAACCGTTCGCGCCGCCATCGTAGAGTTTGTACTTGATTGCCGGAACCAGTGTGGTGGCGTCATCGCCGGGTTGAATATTGCCCGTAATGTTTAACCCGACTTCAACGCGCCCCCCGACGCCAATGACTACACGCGGCACGAATGACGAAAAGCGTTGAACCACATTATTCGGGTCTTTGTTGGGTTTGAAGGTGACATCGAGTTCACTGTAAACCTTGCCTTTGTCGAGCACATCGCCCGAAGGCACATTGAAAATGGTTTGCTGCGCCTGAGCGTGATGCGCCATCAGGTAAATTAAAAACATCCCTGCGGCTACGAACTTGATTTGGCGATTGACGGATTTTTTTACCAGTCTGAGATGGCGCTTGACCTTTTTATCCTGCAAAACCACCAATCGAGCATTTGTTTTCGGTTTGGCAGATTTAAAAATCAAACTCCTGATCCACAGCAATAAAAATGTCAGGAAGAGATAAAAGCCGAAGATAACGATTTTATGAAACATGGAAGTCCTCTTTGCCTTCGGTTGAGTTGCTGTTTCGGCATAGAGGACTATATTCGGAAAGGCATAAAAAAGGCATAAAGAGAAGCTAAAAAGGTTATAAAGGAAGTATAAAAAATGGATAAGAAAGAGCCGCCTTTGAGCGGCAGGGCAAACGCCAGGAAAGATTTGAACCGCTATTGCAGTTTGCAAGACGGTTTACTTTGCAAACCGATTTACGGGAGTTGACCAGGCGGTCTTTGACCGCGTCGTTGGTTGAAGCGCGGTCTTTAGACTCTGATTCAACCGCTTCAAAGTAAACTCAATCGCAAACTGCTCTAATGATTCAACGCCACAAACCGGATTTACTGCTTGGCTTCTTTTAATTGTTTGATGACCGATTCGGCGGCAGAAGCGAATTCGCCTTCGGGGTCGAGTTGAATATATTTTTGATAAGCTTCGATGGCTTCTTTGGTGCGCTCGGCTTTTTCACAAATCTCTGCGAGTTGATAATAGAGAATCGGCTCGGTTTCCATGTCCTGCATAATGCCTGTGCGGTAAGCTTTGATTGCGCCATCGAAATCTTCCTGTTCATCAAGCGCAATGCCTAAACCGATATGGGCTTCAAAAGACTTGCCAAACGCCAGGGTGATCGCTCGTTTGTAAGCCGCGATGGCTTCATCAACCAGCCCTTGATTGCGGCGCAGGTTGCCAAGCACCACGTAAGCTTCCGGGTGTGGGCGACCATAATTTTTCTTCGCCAGTTCAATCTGCTTTTCGGCTTCCTGATAATCCTGCAAAGCCATCGCTGAGCGCACCATCGCAATGCGCGCTTCGGGAAACACCGGACGCAAGGCGACAGCCTGTTGAAATTCTTTCATGGCATCGGCGTTTTTACCGCTATCGCGCAAATCTTCGCCTTTTTGATAATGAGTCAATGCCTCATCGGTCGTCGGTTTCTGCGTGACTTTCAACGTATTCGCTTTGTTGGCGACAATCACGACTCTGCCCGTCCAATCGGTAAAGCCGATGCTTCGCACACGCGCAGTAAACGCGCCTGCCCACACCCGCTTGATTTCGGCAACCCCTTGTTCATTGGTGACGCCGTGGCGCACACCGTTGATGAAGATGACCGATTTCGGTTGACCTGTAGTTACGGTAAGCGACCCTGCGGCGCGCGCCGCGCTTGTCGATTTGCGTTGCGCGAATGTTGAAGAAACAAATAGAGCGAGTAAACAATAAACCAATATGCTTTTGAAGAAGAATTTTTTCACCACAGAGACATCAACAAGAAGGGGAGAAAGGGAGAAAGGGAGAAGGGAAGCAATCAAAACTTCCCTTTCTCCCTCTCTCCCTTTCTCCCTTTCTTGTTCCCGGTGTCTCGGTGTCTCTGTGGTTATTTGAAAAGCCTTTAACATATGACAACTCCGATAGCGACTTGATTACTGTTTATAAAACCGGCGATAGTTGGCAGCATATCGCAAAATGCTTTTGACATAACCGCGTGTTTCAGAGAAGGGAATCGATTCAATCCAGTCTTCCATGTCTAATGACCCGCGTTCGGCTACCCAACGTTTGGCGCGACCGGGGCCGGCGTTGTATCCGGCAGCCGCATATTCAAAACGTCCGAGTTGGCCAATCATCTGCGCCAGATAATTCATTCCCAGTTTAATATTGAGATCGGGATTGAGCAGGTCGTTTGCGGTTATCGAACCATTGCCTTGCTGTTTGGAAACCAATTGCCCGGTTGCCGGCATCAACTGCATCAAGCCGCGCGCGCCGACCCGCGAAATTGCATTGGGATTGAAAACGCTCTCTTGTCGAATTAAAGCGGCGGCAAGGTACGGGTCAATACCATAACGTCGCGCTTCCTGTTTGATGGTTTCCCAGTGGAACAGTGGGAACATGATTTCCCAGGCGGCTTGGGGAATATCGCCATCTTTGTATGAATAAATATCCGGGTAGCCGCGCCGCAAAATAATCGTCGCCTGAAAATTATCGCCGCGCTTTGCGTAATGTTCGGCAAGTCGCAAATTGAGTCGCGGCGAAGTCGGGGCGTTTTCCAGCGCCTTGTTCAACTCTTTCAAGCCCAACTCATCAATCCAGATGGCGGTTAAATCATCAAATCGCGCAATGCGAATGGCATCTGCATCTTCAGAGGTTTCTTTAAGCGTTTCAACATAAGTGGCATTGCGGCGTATGCGGTCAATGTCCGCCGATTGCTCGGCTTTGCCAACGCCCGCCGCGCGAATAGCCGCCGCCCGACGGTTCGAGATAATGCCGTCATAACCATACTGATAACGTTGGGCGGCGATTTCATAAAACGCCAGGGCGCGCGCGCGATTGCCGAGTTTTTCCTGAGATTTGGCGACAAGAAAACAGGCTTCACCGATGAACTTGGTTTCCGGGTAGCGATAATTCATCAAGTGTTGTTCGAGCAGGCGCGCCGCTTCGGCATAGTTTTTCAGTTGATAGGCATATGCGCCGAGTTCATAAGAGGCTTCGGCGGCAAATTCACTCTTAGAAAATAAACCGACGAGTTTGCGTTTTGCCGCTGCCGCTTCTGCCGCGCGTGAGGCTTTATCCAGATAATTCGCCATTTCATTCAAGGCTTCAGGGTTGCGACGATATTTCGGGAATTGCGTAATCAGGCGGTCAACCGTGACTGCCGATTCGCCCGCGCGATTTGATGAGCGCAAAGCCCGCGCCAGATAAAACCAGGCGTCGGCTTGCTGGTCGGCGTTGCGATTGGTGACTTTAGTTAAAGGCAAAACGGCTTGCGCGGGTTGTTTGCTTTCTACGAGACTGATGCCGCGACGGAGTTGCACTTCATCAAGGCGTTCGCCGTCCGGGTAAGTCTTAACCAGATTTTCATAAGCTTGAGCGGCATCCCAATACTGCCGGGCTTCAAAAAATTTATCGGCGCGTTTTTTCTCGCTATCAAATCCCGCAGGGTTGGTTTTCGGCGCGAGTCCCAGCGCATTCAAGCGGTCTTCGGCTTTGCTGGCTACAGGGGTTGCGGCAATATCGTAATAGATGACGCGATAGAGGTCAGCAGCTTTGTTGGTTTGATTGAGCGTTTCATAGGCTTGCCCGGTAATGAATATCGCTTCGGCGTCATTAGCTTCGACCATTTCTGTGAGTTCTTTGATTGCGCCTTTCGCGTCGTTCAGTCCAATCATCATTTCGGCTGCGCGAAGTCTGGCTTCGCGGGCTTTCAATGAATCGGCAATTTTCGTAAAGAGTTGCGTGTAATCGCGCAGCGCTTCTTTGCGCGCGCCACTCGCGGCTTCGCTTTCGGCGCGGAAGAAATAGGTGTAATCACCAAGCGCAGTGTTTGCGCCGATGACTCGCGCATCGAAAGCGTCAACCGCCGCCGAATAGTTTTGCGAGGTGTAAGCGAGATAGCCGCGCAGGAAACGCGCCAGCGAGGCGGCGCGGGTTTGCGGATAGCGCGATTCGATTTGCGCTAAATCGGTCGAACTCGGTTTACCGGCTTTGCTTTCAAGCAACTCGCCCAGCGCCTGCATCGCCTGTTCGGGATTGCCGGCGCGCTGACAAGAAGCGGTCATCGGCGTGACCGCGCAAACAAAAGCCAGCAGGCTTTGCAAAGTAAAAGAAATCAGGCGACGGTTGATGAGATTTTTAATTTTGAACTGCGACATAAATTTGGGCTAACTCCATTCAAATTGCTGCGGATGCTTGTAAAGGGCTGATGCGAATTATCCGCGAATTGGTTTACCGGAAACAAGAACTTTCTACGCGGTGCAGAAAAATTTTAACCGGAAAGTGAAAATAGCCCGTAAATTCGGGCTATTTTCCAATGTTAAACGGTGAGGATGAGAAATCGCATTACATGGCAACCGAAGGTCGCGGGTAATCCGAACCGAGTTTATTGGGGTCGCCTTCGGCAAGCGTGTTGACCAGTTCATCATAGAAATAATCGAATTTTGACGACACCGTCGGCGCGACACGTTTTTCGTACATCTGACGGCTGCGGTCAATATCGTCTTTCAAGCGGTCATAAAGGTCTTTGTTGACTCTGCCTTCGGTAACTTTGTGCTCGTTATAAAGTTTGATTTCGCTCACCAACAAACGCGCAAAGCGGCGCGCGTCATTATGCTGCTTTTCTTCTTCTTCACTGGCTGCCACCGGCGGCGCGGCAACGACCGGCGCAGGCGGCGGCGGTTCCGGCGCAACCGGCGCAGAAGTAAATTCAAAACCTTGGGTTTCGGCAGGCGCGGTTTCAGCATACGCCGGTTCTGTAAAACTCGCGGGCGGCGCAAAAGTTTGCGGCTCCGATGGGGTGTAGAACGATTCACTTGCCGGTTGGGTGTAGGTTTCCGGCTGTCCTGTAGAAAATTCAAAAGCGGTTGGCTGCGGTTCCGGGGTCGTCCATGACGGTTCCGGTTGCGGCGGCGCATTTGCCCAGGATGGTTCCGGTGCAGGTTCGCTCGCCCACGCGGGCGGTTGCGGTTCCGGTTCGCTTGCCCAGGAAGGTTGTTGCGGTTCCGGTGCGCTTGGCGCTGACCAACTGCTTGCCGGTTGTGGCGCTTCTTCGACTTTTACTTCGGCGGCTGGCGGCGCGACCGGTTCCGGCGCTGAAGGAGTGACGGCTTCGGGTTGCGGTTCCGGCGCTGAGACGGCGCTTGGTGGTGGCGCAGGGGTTGCGACCGGTGCGGGTTCCTGCTTGATTTCCGCTGTCGGGGTTCTGACCACCGGCGCAGCGGTTGGCTGCTGCGCAGCGGGTTGCGCGACTTCACCGAGTCTTGATCTCAGTGACACGAGTTCAACAACTAACCCTGCGGTGCTGACCAGCAATTCGATGGCTTCGACATTAACCGCCGATTCGCCGCGATCTGCGGAGTCTGCATAGAAGACGGCGGCGGATTTCCCGCGCACTTTCAAAGGAACAACGAGAACCCGCTGCGGCTGAACATTGCCGAGCCTGCCGAAAATCAAGTGGTTTTCAGCTTGCTGATCGGGCGCGCCATAACAGGTTTGCGAAGCGGTTACGGCAGCCCGCAAAGCGGTATCGGATTGCAGGGCAACCGATAGTCCACGAATCGAACTGTTGCCCACCGAATCATCGAAGCCTCTGGCAGCCCATGCCAGCGCATTGGTGCCTTTGACGACAAACAACACCACACGCGGCGCAAAATTGGCAGCCCGCGCTACCAGGGTGTTTAGGACTTCGGCTTGATTGCGCTGCTGGTCGAGTTCGACAACCGAATCGCGCAGGAGCGCAAGGTCAGCGCCGAGTTTGACGCTTGAGGTGCTCGCCTGATCGATTTGCGCAGTAATTTCGGCGGTGATTTGTCCGATGAGTGGGTCGTTATCCGATAGATTGGCAGCCGCGTCCGTGCGTTCCAAAAGTCTGGTGAACGCATCATTGAATTCCCTTTGCAAACTGCTGACATCTTGCTCTAAGACGCCCACGCGAGAGCGCACAAGCTCTTCAATTTGCTGGCGGAGTCTGTTCTCACGCTCGTTTTCCACTTTGATTGCCTCCTAAAAATTACTCTCAAGGGTTTGCGGGAAATAAAGAGGGCCAGATTCCTTCTCGCTCGCCCGATTATCCCGCAGCACTTTTTGCTTGTCAATAATTCATAACTCACAAATTCAGGGAATGAAAAGTCGTTTGCGACGATAAATGATGATCGCGCCTTCAATCCGGGCGGTCAAATCCGTCGGCAAAAGGGTAATGGCGATTAAAAAAACAGTTAAACCTTGATTATTTAGCGCAAAAAAGGAACCAGAAATTTGACCAGCGCGATAATCACGACGGTTCCCACAACATCAAGCAAGATGCCGTAGCGCACCATTTTGCCGAGCGGTATATAGCCCGAACCGTAAACAATCGCATTGCAGGGCGTCGAAACCGGCAGCATAAATCCGAGGCTTGCCCCGAAAGTGGCTCCCAGAGCCGGTTCCAGCGGGTCGCTGCCTGCGGCTTTGGCAATGGCAATCACCACCGGCACCACCATGTTCGCCGACGCCGTGTTCGAGGTGGTTTCCGAAACGATAACCGCGATGACCGTTGAAGCCACGAGCAAGCCGAAATTTCCGCTAATCGGCAGCATTCCCGTCAACCCTTTGCCGACCGCTTCGGCAAGCCCGGTCTGAAACGACAGCACGCCAAGCGCAAACCCGCCGCCGTAAAGCAAGACCACGCCCCAGTCAATTTCCACTGCCTGATGCCAGTTGATGGCTCTTTCGCCAGCGTTTCCCGGTAAGAAAAAGAGCAGGACTGCGCCGGTGAGCGCCGCAACCGCTTCGGGCACACTGCCGTTGATGAATTTATAAGTATTGCTCGAATCGCCGGCAAACAGCGCAATCAACCCCGGCACTACCCACAACACCACGGTGACACAAAAAGCCGTCAGCGTGGATTTTTGCCCGGTCGTCCACGCGCCGAGTTTCTCTTTTTCGCGGGTAATCAACTCGACACTGCCGTCAATCTCTTTGACTCCGGCTTTGCACAATTTATTCAAGTAAAAAAAGAGAAACAGAAAAAGCACAGTAACGACAGGCGCACCAATGGTCATCCATTTGAAAAACGGGAATTCGATGCCGAGCAGTTGTTTGATAAACCCAAGACCGATGACATTGGGCGGCGTGCCGATGGGAGTCGCAAGTCCGCCGATTGATGCGGAAAACGAAGTCATCAGCATCAAGCCTGTGGCATAGCGGTAACTTAACTCCTTGCCGGTCTCTTTGCCTTTTTCAAACAGGAAAGCGAGGATGGACATGCCAATCGCAAACATCATCGCAGTGGTTGCGGTATTGGAAATCCACGCGGAAATAAACGCCGTGACTGCGCCGAAGGCAAAGAGAATGCGCGCCGGACGCGCGCCAACCGCTTTGATGGAGAGCACCCCGAAAGCCAACCTGCGGTCGAGATGATGCAGAAAAATCGCCCGGGCAATGATGAATGAACCGATGAAGAGAAACATCAACGGGTCGGCAAACGGCGCAAAGACCTCTTTGGCGGGAGCCACACGCAGCACCACACAGGCGGTTGCGCCAAGCAGCGCCGTCACCGGCATCGGCAAAGCTTCGGTAATCCACAGCGTGATGATTGCCGCCATAATCGCTGCCAGACGATGGGCTTCGGGTTTGAGTCCGGGCATCGGAATCAGCAGCAACGTGATAAATAACAAAGGCGCGATGATGTAGCCGAGTTTTTGCCGAATCGCTTCAAAGCGTTCCTCGGCGGGCGTGAGTTGGGGAAGCGGAACTCCCGTTGCAATGTTATTGTCGAGCAAGATGGTTTTCTCCGCGAAAAAATCAGGTGTAAGTCAATCAGGGAAACGCCAACTTGGCAAATCAAAAAAATCGATTTGCCTGACTTTTTGCAGAATAATGAATGATGATTAAAACCGCACCACGAAGCCTGCGGAAATCAGCGCATTGTGTTGACGCGAACGCAAGGCATTGATGTTGAGCGGCGGCACCTCGGCGTAAAAATCGCGCACTTCGCCGCGAATGCTCAATTTGGAAATCACCTTGATATCGACGCCCCCGGCAATCGTGAGTCCGGCGCTGGTTTCCGAAGACTCATTGGGATTCGGTTGATTGTTGAGAAGCCGCGAGCCTTGATTAAACCGCGACACATTAAACCCCAGCGCGGCGTAGGGCGAAAATTTGCCGACTGGAAAAAGTTTGAGTTTGAGTCCCGGCGAAATAAAGAGCGATGAATAGCTGCTCGGCGACAGCGCGTTGGTTCCGCTGACTTTGGTTTTCGGGGTTACGGCAACCGGAATTTCCCAGTACAGCGAAGCGATTTTGGCATCGACCAGGCGCTGGGCGTAATTGAATTGATAGGTAAAGCCGGTTTTGAATTTTAAAATGCCGGGTTGCGGCAGATTGAATCCGCGTTCGCCGACTTTTAACCCGCCGGAAGTGAACGCAATTTCATGCTTTTGCGCGTTTACTACGGTCGCCGTAAAAATGATGATTGCCACACTCAACAAAAATTTTAACTTCATGATTTTCTCCATCTGATTTTTAGAAAAGCTGCTTTCGCTAGATATTAAAATTGAAAGTTATCGTGCCAATGACCTTTACAGGATTTCCGCTCAGTAAGGTCGGCGCAAAGCGCCATTTGCGAGCCGCTTCTTCAGCAGCCCAGGCAAATATATCATGCCCACAGAGAACACGGGATTGAATCACTTTTCCGTCTTCGTTGATGGTTACTTCAATAATGACCGAACCGGAAAGGCGTGCCTGTTTAGCCGCAGCCGGATATATTGGTTCTTCCCGATAGGTTGCTTTCCCGGCGATGAGATTACCTAAATTACTGCCTATCTTCGCTCCTTCAGCGGTTGCTGACCCGCTGGCGTTGCCTTTCCCGCGTATCATTCTGGCGCGCGCATAAAACGCGATTGCTTCCGCTCCTTTTTTACTGATATTCAACACACAACCGCATTTTTCTGCGACATCGGCAATCTCTTTATTTTCAGGCCCGGCGATTTTCTCCAATACCTCTATGGCGCGTTTGTAATAAGAGACAGCGGATTCATACCGTCCGGTTCGTTGATGAAACTCTGCCAAATTATAAAGCGATTGAATGACGGCACTCTCTTTCCCTATAGCTTTTTCGCTGATGGTCAACGAACGCTTAAAAAGCCCTTCAGCCCCAATGCTGTCTCCATTGGCATAAACCATCCAGGCAAGATGGTTAATCGTAAACAGGAGTTGCGGGCTATCTTTGCCCAAGGTCGCTTCGTAAATCTCCAACGCTTTTTTGAACGCTGTTTCCGCATCGCGGTAAGCATTCTTGCCTTTGTAAATTGCGCCGAGATTGTTATAAGCATCAGCGACCAGTTTATCCTTATCTCCTAATGCCTGTTTTCTCAACTCAAGCGCGCGTTTTGCTAAAGGGACAGCGTCATCAAATTTGCCTGCGTTATAAAATTTGATTGCCTGTGCGCTCAGTTTGTGCGCTTCCTGCAATGCGGGTGAGTCTTGTGCGGTTTTCCCCGGTTCATTTTGTGAAGCCGCTGTTTGAGGATTGCCTGAGATGAAAAACGCAAAGGCAAAAAGGAGAATGATTGCGATTTTATTCATAGCTTTCTCCCGGTCTGTGAATGTATCAATACTCAAGCTTTCCGCCGAACATCATCTCTTTCACTTTGAAGCGCATATTCAATTCAACGAGTTTGGGAAGTTCCGAATGGAATAACAACTCGCCGCTATTTGCGGTGACATAGGCTTCACCATTAACCAGTCGCGGGAAGATAAACCGCGCGCCAAACCCGTCGTTTCGCGGCGCTTGATATTCCTGCAAGAAAACCCGATTGCCGCCTTTGGTTAAGAGGTAAGTATTATTCTTCAAATCGGCGGTTGCAAATTTGTACAAAGCGGCGGTCGCTTCCTGGATTTTGCTGTTGGCTGTGGGCGATTCACAAACCACTGTGACTACCACGTAATCGGGAAAATCTGCGCTGGCGAGTGCTTTCAATCGCCCTTTCATATCATCGGTGAGTTTATCTTTTAACTGTAATTCAATGGTTCGGCTGATTGCCTGACGAATCGGTTTGGATGAAAAAAGACGAATGCGATATTGAACCTGCGTGACATCCGAAATGCGACTTTGCGATGAATCGGCGCGGGCAACCCCGGTCATACCCGATGTATCGGTTGCGGTTTGCGTCTGTCCCCAGGGCGAATCATTTAATAGTTTGGTGGCGTCTTTCTCAGACCATTCGGTGTAAGGTTTTTTGTCCCATTGCGCCGGGACGCTCAAAATAAACAGACCAAGTAAAGCGATGACGCCAAAAATTTTCACCTTATGCGCAGCGTTCATAATTTATCCTCCCTGAATTTTTAAAAATATTGTCAGTTGCAGGGTTGGCGAGTATCGGAAAGATTTACCAACCGCTTCTTATATCAAAGTTTTCGTTTCAAGTGCTTGAACGCGCTCGGACGTTGCGAATCCTTGATTTTCTTTTTGCGAGGTTCAAGATTATTATCTCTCAGCTTGAATGAAAAGCTGTCAACGAAGAAATTTTAAGTCATGACGGACGAACTTCTCATTTATAACGCCGGACAATTGGTCACCCTTGCAGGGGTCGCGCGCCCGCGCCGCAAAGATGAAATGGGCGACCTCGCGATTATTGAAAACGGCGCGATGCTGGCGCGTGACGGCATCATCGTGGCAATCGGCAAAAGCGAAGATTTATTCAATCAAGTAAACAGCGACGCGATGCGCATAGACGCAAAGGGCGCAGCCGTCTTGCCGGGTTTTGTCGATGCCCATACTCACACGGTTTTTGCCGGCACCCGCGAAGATGAATATGAAATGCGCGCCGCCGGGTTCACCTATCAGGAGATTGCCGCGCGTGGCGGCGGCATTCGTTCAACGGTTAGAAAAACCCGACTCGCCAGCGAAAATGAACTGTTCGAGTTGGCTTTGCCGCGCGTGCGCCGGTTGCTCGAACACGGCACCACCACGATTGAAACCAAGAGCGGTTACGGACTCACGCTTGAAGATGAATTGAAAATTTTGCGCGTCATTCGCCGGATAAATCAGGAGACGCCGCTTGAATGTGTGCCGACGTTTTTGGGGGCGCACGAAATCCCCGATGAGTATCGTAGCGCCGATGACCCCGCGAAATCCCGCGAAACCTATATTCGTTTAGTGATTGATGAGATGTTGCCGCGCGTCGTCGAAGAAAAACTCGCTGAGTATTGCGATGTGTTTTGTGAATCACACGTTTTTAATATTGAAGAGACGCGGCGCATACTGTTGCGGGCGAAAGCGATTGGACTGGGCATACGTTTTCATGCAGATCAGTTGACCTTGAGCGGCGGCGGCTTGCTTGCCGCCGAACTCGAAGCCGCCTCCGCTGATCATCTCGAATGGATAGATGATGCGGGGATTGCCGCATTGCTGCGGGCGAAAGTTGCGGCAGTCTTGCTTCCCGGCGCGGTCTTCAATCTGGGACTGACGCATTACCCGCCGGCGCGTAAATTGATTGAATCGGGTGTCGCGGTCGTTATTGCAACCGATTTCAACCCCGGCAGTTCGCCTACACCGTCGATGCAGATGATGCTGTCGATTGCCTGCACGCAAATGAAGATGACGCCTGCCGAAGCGATTACCGCGGCGACCATCAACGCCGCTTATAGTTTAAATCGCGGCGCGCGCCTCGGTTCACTCGAAATTGGCAAACAGGCTGACGCAGTGATTTTCGATTGCCCGAACTTCCGGCAGATACCTTATCTGTTTGGCATCAATCACGCGCAGGTGGTGGTGAAAAAAGGGCGCGTCGTGATTGACCGGCGCGAAATGGCGAAATGCTGAGTTGCAAAATTGCAGGAAGCGCCTGTCGGTGCTATACTCCGCCGCGTTTTAATTGCTTTTACGAACAAGCGTTTTTTATCTTCCGGCATTTATCAGTAAAAATTTCATCAATTGATTAAGGAGGAATGATTATGTCTTACGGCGGCGGCGGTTATCAGGGCGGCGGTTATCCACCACAGCAGGGCGGAGGCTATCCGCAAGGCGGCGGCTATCCACCACCACAGGGCGGTTATCCACCACAAGGCGGCGGCTTTCCCCCACCGCAACAATATGGCTACGGTGGCGGCGGCGGTTACGGTATGCAAAATGCGGACATTGGTAAACGCATCTTTGCGGTCATTATTGACGGGTTTCTCGGCGGGTTGATGATGCTTCCCGGATATATCCTTTTTTTCATCGCCATAGCCGCCGGAGCAAACGGCGGACGCGATATGGAAGGCGTGGCGGTCATTTTCATGTTGCTGGGTTATGCGTTGATCTTTGTCGGGGCAATCGGTTGGGCGCTGTATCAGATTTATCGACTGGGACGCGACGGCGCAACCTTGGGTAAAAAATGGATGAAGATTAAAGTTTTAGACCAGAACGGTCAACCGCTCGGTTTCGGCAAAGCGTTTTTACGCGAACTGGTGAAAGGTTTTCTCGGCGGCATCTGTATCATTCTTTTATTGTGGCCGATGTGGGACCCGAACAAACAAGGGTTATGGGATAAGGTCTCAAACTCGAACGTCTATAACGCTTAAGTTGTCAGGCGAAGAGATGAACGCGGCATATCGTTGTGTTTATCTCTTCGCTTTTTCGGCTAGCCTGATATTCCATGCCCGATGCCTCTCAGCCAATCGCAACTGACGCGCTCAAAAAACGCAGTCGGGTTATTTTAATCATTACAACCATAATTTTCGGGCTGTTAATCATTCCCGGCATCGGCGCAATTATCGCTTCGCCGCTGGTTTTTACTCCTGAAACTTCAAAAACCAATCCGCGCCTCATCGCTTTTATGATTGCGCTCATCAGCTTTCCCGTCATCGCGACGATTTCCATCCTCGCTTCGTGGGCGCTCTATTTCAAAAAACGCTACCGCGCGGCGATGTGGGCAAGTTTGCTACCGGGGTTATCGATTCTTTCAAGCCTCGTAACTTATGCGGTCGTTGAATGGCTTCCCTGAGTGCCCGGCGCGGTCAAAGACAATGAGTCCAATGCACACCGCTTTGTTGTTAATCAGTTGATTGTTTACCAGTTGACAAAATAAAAAATAAGGATTATAGTGAAGCCGTGAAAAAGCAAATTGTTAAAATTCCCGCATCGGAAGCGGAACGGGCGCTCATCCGGGTGATGCGCGTCGGCGACAGGCTGTGGCGCAATTCCGACGAGCGGTTTTCGCGCTGGCAGATGACCGATAACCATTACAACGTCCTGAGAATCTTAAACGGCGCAGGCGAACCCATTCCGCAGGTGGAAATCGGGCGGCGCATGTTATCGACGCGGGCGATTGTCACCAAACTGGTTGACGCCCTCGAAGCCCGCAAACTGGTCAAGCGGCTTGCCTGTGGCGACCGCCGCGTCAATCTGGTGGAACTCACGCCGGAGGGCGCAAAATTTTTGCAGGACACGGCTGACGAAGTGATCGGCTTTGCCGAGGAGTCCCTCAGACCGCTTACCCGTAAAGAGCAAAAGACGCTTTACGAACTGCTTGGCAAACTCTTACAGGAATAACCGGCGCGGTTTTCCGCTAAGCGTAAAATTTTTTATTTAAATTGTTAATTGATTAACAGTTAATAGGTGAACGAATGAAAGCATTGAGGAGATTAAGACAATGATACAAACCATAAGAGCAAACGAACGATTTAATGCGACCAATGACTGGCTGTCGGCGTACTGGCTGTTCAGTTTCGATTTCTATTATGACCCCGAAAATACGGCTTTTGGCCCGTTGCGGGTATTCAATCACGACACCATTCAACCCGATTCCGGTTTCGGCATGCACCCGCACAAAAACATGGAAATCGTCACCTATGTTTTGGAAGGCACGCTTGACCACAAAGACAGCACCGGCGGCATCGGGCACATCAGCGCCGGCGAAGTGCAGCGCATGACGGCAGGACGCGGCATTTATCACTCGGAATTCAACTCATCGAAAGCGCAGGCGGTGAAACTCTTGCAGATGTGGGTGCTGCCCAGTCAAACCGGACTTGAACCGGGCTACGAGCAGAAAAAGTTTTCCATCGAGGAGCGTACCGGGCGTTTGCTGCCGATTGCTTCGGGCAGAAGCGCAAACGGCGCGCTCAGCATCAATCAGGATGTAACCTTTTATGTGTCGCGCCTCAATCAAGGCGATGCGGTCGCGCACGCGCTGGGCGACAATCGCAAAGCCTTTTTGTATGTCATTGAAGGTGAAGTTTCCGTCAATGGCGAAGCTCTGCATAGCGGCGACCAGGCGCGCATTACCGAAACCGCGAACCTCGATTTGCAGGCATCGGGTGACAGCGAAATCATCTTGATTGATTTGCCCTGAGCCTTTCGCAGAGAATCGCTGCCCAAACCATCAGCTAAAGCTTGCAGGCAGCATTCGCTGAGGTTGAAAGAGAGTACGGAACAAACAGAAATAGCGGAACAGACGGAAAAACGCTGATACAAAAAAATTCCGTTTATTCCGTTTATTCCGTTTGTTCTGAATTCTCTTTTTAATGGGTCTGAAGGTATTGCCTGAAAAACGTTTCGTCCGTTTGTCTTGCGTGTCCTGGTTCAAAAACTGACGCCGATAGTTATAATGATGCTCGCCGACAAATAAATAAAAAATTGGAGAATCTATGCAATACCGAAAATTTGGTCGAACCGGTTGGCAGGTCAGCGAAATCGGTTACGGCATGTGGGGAATGGGCGGCTGGACTCAGTCGAACGATGAAGAATCGCTTGCCGCATTGCAACGCGCGGTCGATTTGGGCTGCAATTTTTTCGATGCCGCGTGGGCTTACGGTGAAGGCAAAAGCGAAGGGTTTCTTGGCGAAATCGCGCGCGCCAATGAGGATAAAAAGCTTTACACAGCAACCAAAATTCCGCCGAAAAATCGCCGCTGGCCCAGTCGCCGCGAATTCACTCTGGATGATTGTTTCCCGCCCGATTACATCGAAAAATATGTTCATAGCAGTTTAGAGAATGCCAAACTGCCAAGCTTTGACCTCATGCAATTTCACGTCTGGGAAGATGGTTGGGTAGCCGATGACCGCTGGTTTAAAACGCTTGATGCAATCAAACGGCAGGGACTCATCAATGCCATCGGCATCAGCATCAATCGCTGGGAGCCGGAAAACGGCATCGCGGCAGTGCGCAGCCGGATGATTGACGCGGTGCAGGTCATCTACAACATCTTTGACCAGAACCCCGAAGATGAACTGTTTCCGGCTTGCGACGAAATGGATGTCGCGGTGATTGCGCGTGTGCCGTTTGATGAAGGGACGCTCACGGGGACGCTGACGAAAGAGAGCACTTGGCCCGAAGGCGATTGGCGCAATCTCTATTTCGTGCCGGAAAATTTGACGGCGAGCGTCGAACGCGCCGACGCTCTGCGTCCGCTTATCCCTGAAGGCATGACCATGCCTGAGATGGCTTTGCGATTCATCCTCCACAATAAAACCGTGAGCACGATTATTCCCGGCATGCGCAAAATCAAAAATGTCGAAGCCAACATTGCCACAAGTGATGGCGTAGAGCTTGCGCCGGACTTGCTTGCAGAACTTCGCAAACATCGCTGGGTGCGCCGCCCGACAAGCTGGTCTGCGTGATTTGACGACATCTATTCTTTGAGTGAAGCGGTTTGCTCAACGAATTCAAAGTAACCCCATTCGTAAACCGCTCTGGTGTCGCAACTCAGGTGTTTTCGATAACTGAAGCGGGCTTTGATTGATGCCTGCAATCAAAGCCCGCTACCTTACCCGATACATTTTCGGCGCTATAAAAACCGATTGGCTGGTTGAGTCAAGTCGGGGTTTATCGATTGAATTTCTTGCCGGCGCGCGAGGCAATACGCGGTTCGCGCGCTTCCTCGTTCGCTTCTTCCTCATCGTCATCTTCGAGCAAACCTTCGCGCATGGCGTCAAATGCCGGAAGCCTTGAAATTTGTGGCATAGGCGAATTCGCGCCGCGCACCGAATACCAGATGATTTCATTCAACACCCGGGGATTCGCCATATCTGCGTGTTCGAGGTCTTGTTCGCCGGTGCGCTTCACCCACTCCAGCATCGCTGTACTTACAGGCGGCGGCACCACCAGATTGTTGAGCGATACCTCCGGCAGCAAAGCTCTGTAAGGGCGCATATCGGCAGTGTCGCGGAAAATATCAATCGGTGTCGCCGTGGCATCGAGTAAATTCATCGGCTCCAGCCCAAGCAGCATTTCCATCGTGCGAATCAAACTCACGGTATTATGAAAATCGTGAACGAGCACGCCGGGTTTGTTATAGGCGCTGATGACGAGTGCCGGTGAACGATGCGCGTCAACATGGTCTGGGCCATCCTGGGCGTCGTCTTCAACCACGAAAATCGCGGTGTCTTTCCAGTAAGGACTTTGCGATACGGCTTCAACCAGTCGCCCGATGGCATAATCATTGTCGGCTACGTAAAACTGCGGCGTCGGTTTGCCCACTGTAAGCCCTGAGGTGTGGTCGTTGGAAAATCTGAGCATGGAAAAATTCGGCAAATGGTCGCCTTTGCCTTCCTGCAAATCTTTGACATATTGCTCAAACTCTTCGAGCCAATCACCCAACCGTGATGAACCGCGAAACGGTTCGTAAGGATTACTGCGGCTAATCACCGGGTCGATGCGCCCGTTTGAAGTGATTGACGAGGTATAGGAATCAATGGTCATGGCGTCGGGCGTTTCCATATCGAAATTGCGAAAGGTCTTGCTGTGATTGCCTTCGAGGGATTGTTTCGTCGGAAATGTCGAAATCGTCGGCGTCGTGTCCGGGTAAGCTTTGGCGCGATTTTGATTGACTTCATCAACATCGGCTTTCGACAGGGTGACGATAAATTCGCCGTAGTTGCGATAGGTGAGTCCGGCTTTTTTCACGGCGTCCCAGAGATAAAGCGTTTCCGGTTCGCCGACATCGCGCGCCCCTTGCAGATAAGGAATGTAGCGCCGAATATAATTCGCCAGGTCATCTGCGGCTATCGGTTTATCAAAGACCGGCGGCGTGCCTCTGCGCGGTCCATAATTCGGCAGCCGATTGAAACCTTCATAATCATAGGTGCGCCCGCGTCCCGAATAATCCCAGCGATAGGCTTTATCAACATAATCATTCGAGAAGGCTGCGGTTGACCAGTTGTGACCGTCGGGACTCGCTTCGGCATTGACGAAGAAACGGTCGAGGAGTCCAAAGCGCATGGCGAGGGCGTGATGATTGGGGGTGATATTTTGTTTCGGCGAACCTTGAACGGTGTTCGAGGAATTCGGATAAGGGCTTTGATGAATCTGCGCCGCGTCGCCCGAACCGAAAATGGCGAGCGCCGCTTCACCATCAGCGGCTTGTCCGTTGCCTGCGGCTTCGATGTCGCCAAATACCTGGTCGTAGGTGCGATTTTCTTTGATGATGTAGATGACGTGTTTAATCGGCGACGCGCCCGCGAAGAGTTTGGTTTTACGTTGTCCGAGCAGGTTGTTATTGCGCATCACCTGTTGTGTGTAGCTGACGAGTTTGCGTTCATCGGGTTCGCTAATCAAGCTGATGTTTCCGGCAACCAGTGAAACACTGTACTGACCGCCGCGTCCTCTGCGGTCTGTGCTGGTCGGATAACGGTCGTTCGCCATATTGGGAACGCGACCGGAATTGTCTACCTCAAGCGAAGAATTTTTAAACCCTGTGCCTTTGCCATTGCCGACAAATAGCATTCCACTGACAACCCCAACTGCCGAAGGGTATTGCCCTGTGGGAATGAAGCCGCGAACTTTGCTGCGTTCATCTTTCTCTTTTTCCCGCTGGTTTTCGCCTTTGCCCTGAGAGGCGTTTGCAAGCGCCACGACGGCTACGGAATTGCTATGGGCATTGGCGACATAGAGGGTTTCGCCGTCGGCGCTGAGGGCTAAACTTTCGGGGCTTGCGCCGATAGGCTCACCTTCCGAAAGTTTGACATTGATGCGTTCGATTTCTTTATCGCTTGCAGTGTTGATAACCGACACGGTGTCAGCATTGGAATTGACAACATAAAGCCGCGTCTTCGTCGCATTGAAAATCATCGCCGTCGGGTGGCGATCAACGGTAATGTGGGCGACGCTTTTTTGCGGGTTGTTCGGGTCAACCACGGCGACGGTTCCGGTCGCCCAGCACGATACATAAACTTTCTCGGCGGTCGCGGCGTTGCGCGCAGGCAAAGCGAGAACGTCATAAGGGTAAATATTTTCGCTTTGATTTTCGCGGTGTAAATCGATGCGCGAGAGTTTGCGTTCGGCGCGCGCGTTGGTGACGATGCCGAGCGAATCGTCGAGGTTGTTGGCGACAAACAAGGTGTTGTTATCGGAGCTGAGGGCAATGCCAGTCGGATAAACCGGCGCATGCTCATCGTTATAACGCGGCGTCGGTTTTTCGGGGGTAAAGCCGCTCACGTCAATCGCCTGTGCGGTGATCGAGGTATTCGGCCCGTGTGAAGTTGGCGTGATGGGATTGGCGGTGTTCGGTTTGAATTTAAATATCCAGATTTTGTTTTCAAAGCCGCCTGATGCGTAGAGCGTGTACGCGCCGTCAATTTCCGGTAGCGATGAAAAAGCGATGCCCACATTGACGCTTTGCGGCACCGGGAAATAGACATTTTGAATGACTGCCGGTACGGGTTTGGCAAGCAAATCAATGACCGCCAGCGATTGTTGAGCGCGATTGGTTGCCGAGTTGAATTGAATGCCGAAACCGCTGTTGACGGCAATCAAATAGCGACCTTTTTTATCCGTGCCATATTCATCGGGACTGCGAACGAAATCAACCGTGAGCGAACCGACGGCAGGCAGGCGCGTGGTCATATCCAAAATCAAAGCGCCTGCCGGGGTAATGATTCTGCCTTGCGAAGCCGGTTCATTGGTTTGAATATTGGCGGTCGATTTGAACGAACCGCTTGAGATTAAGATAGCGATAACCATTGCAGAGAGCAGCGCAAGGAAAAGAAATTTCGAGCCAAAACGCGAAAAATACATGAATAAAAACCTCCTGACAGAACCGCAGAATTTGCCTTACAGAGAAACTTTTTCAGGGCAAGCTCCGGCTGCCAACTTTGGGTGGATAACCCTATTGAGAAAGAAGTTCAGATCCTGAAATGAACTTCCGTTTCCGGTCTATTGTTTTTCACCTCTGCTCATAGATTCCATAAAGAAGTAAAAATGATAGAGTTGATTGGTAAAGCGATAGCTGCCTTGCTTGGCATCATTGTCCGTCTTTATTACACCAAGTTTTTTCATTCGATTGAGAAAATTGCCAAACACTTTGTTCTCTTCGGGAGATAACATTTTGCGAATATCACTGCGTTGAAATGAAGAAAATAATGGGTCATCCATCAGTTTGCGAAGTATGGAACGATAGCGTTCACTGCGTAAGGCTTGCAGAACCTGTGGCTCAAGAAATTTTCTGCCGATTATTTCAGCCGCATAAGCGATACCTTCGGAAGCGTTATCCTCAGTTATCTCCTTGCCTTCGGCCACGCGCCAAACTGCATCGCCTATCTCATGGGCAATTACCGGAAAGCCGCCGGTATAACCAACCATCATTTTCAAGGCGTTGTCCTGCAATTTTACAACCGCAGTTTTTTGAAAAGAATCCTGATAGAACTTTTCGGTTTCGCTATCACTCCAAGGCTTGATTTCGACGACATCAAAGATCCTGGCAAGCGAGGGTTGCAATTTGATCAGGCTTTGCCATCTTTCTTCAAGCCCGACAACGAACAATGCAACCGGGAAAGGCTGATTTTCGGTGGCAATCTGATCAACCGTACTTTTTAACCAGTTGGCGAACTCTAACGAATCTGCCAAGCCGTTGATGTCATCGAAAATCAACAGCAAGGCTTTTCGCTCTCCTTTCAGTTGTTGCAGCAAACGACGCAACGACGGAACAAAATCACGCACCAGCGCATCCAGGTCGTCCGCGCTTACGTTGAGTTCGATTGATGCGCCAAATAGACCAACTTTGCGTACATGGTCGCCAAACAGAGTTTTGATTTTTTCATACCATGCCTTATCAATGCTTTCCTTCAATATCCTATCGAAAGTACGTCGCGCCAGATCTTTCAAATCGGTTGCCCCGCCTAAAAAGACGTGCGTCCCAACGATTGCATCCTCCAACTCGCCCAGACGACGAACAAAAGCGACCAGCGAACTTTTCCCAATACCACGTTCGCCGGTTACGAATCCGACCTTAAACCGCCCACGAATGGAAGCGCGAACCATATTTCGTAACCGCTCTATTTCTGTAACCCGCCCGACAAAAAATTCCGGAGGAACAGGTTGACCGGGAGTAAATGGACTTGCTTCAGGCTGCATTGCAAATCTCCAATCGGATATAAAATTACCAAACTTGCAAAACTAAAGGTTATGCCCAGGGTTTATCGGGCAAGGGCGCAACCGCCAGGAAATCATGCACAAAACGTTCGGCATAACGGTTGAGCAAATCTTCGACGCGCTGATCATCGGGCGAGGTGACAATCAACCCGGCGTGATGTTTTTTGTTCATGCGCCAGACGATTTCCGGGTCATCATAAGCCGAGGTGTCGGGATGTTCCTGTTTGGCGAGCGAAATCACAATCCCCGCGTAATCGTCGCGATGCGGCGGCAAACGGTAAGGCTTTTCATCCAGCCCGATTTCAACCCTTGCCCATTCCGCCCACAGGTTGATATCGGTTGCGGCTTCGACCATTTCAGCAATGTTTGCGCCGCCGACCCGCGCTGCGATTTCGAGAAAATAAAACTGCCGGTCATCGCGCCCCTTGATGAACTCGGCGTGGGTGACGCCGCGCACCAGTCCAAGCGCCTGAATCAATGTCTTGTTGTGTTCATCCAAGGCTTTTGAATCGTCGGATTCATGCGGCACGACGCGGGTAATAAAGACGCCGCCATCGTGCGCCACATCCATCGGCGGCGCGCCATATTTGCTCTTTACTGAAAACACCACCTGGCGTTCGGAAACAATGGAATCGACATGGAAAACTTCGCCCGGCACATATTTTTCCAACACATAGTAAGATTGCTTATCACCGAGCGAATCGAGTATCGGCCACAGTTCATCCGGGTGATTGACTTTTCTGATACCGATTGCCGAGGCTTCCGAACGTGGCTTTAACACATAAGGCGGCGGCACACGCTCCATATACTCCTGTAGGGATTCGTAATTCAGCGCGTGAACGAATTCGGGAACCCGTATGCCTTCATTTTTAGCTTTGACGCGCATGGCGAGTTTATCGCGGAAATAACGCGCCGTGGTGTCGCCCATTCCGGGCACGCGCAAATGTTCGCGAAGCGCGGCAGCGGTTTCAATTTCAAAATCATCGAGCGCCACAATGCGGTCGATTTTTAACGTGCGCGCCAGGTAGCTGATGCCTTTGATGATGTCGTCGCGCTGATATTGATCGGGCATATAAAAGATGTCGGCTAAGGCTTCGCGAGGCCAGTTGGCATGTTCAAGCGATTGCACAGTGATTAAAAACACGCGGCATCCCTGACGTTTGGCTTCGCGCATGAACTCCTGCCCTTTTTCATAACTGGTAACACAAACAATATTCAGCGGACGTTCCTGTGACACGATGAAAACTCCTTAGGTTTTTTGATTGATAATGAAATAGAACCGCGAACTTAAATTTAGACCTGCTGATTATACAGATGCGCCTGATTTTGCGCGATAGCTCTTTTTAAAGTGATGAGTGATGAGTAAAACGATGAAGGATGAACGATGAACGATGAACGATGAACCCTGGAATTATTAAGAATTCACGCTTCATTATTCTGCCCTCAGAACTCTAGCCTTTCCAACACTCATCACTCATCACTCATCACTCATCACTATCTATGCGCTCACTGGCGGGCGTCGGTTTGCCCAAGGTCTGGCGGTTTCCAGTTGTGCCGCCAGTCTGAAAAGGGTTGCTTCGTCGCCGAAGCGACCAACGAAATGAGTGCCGACCGGTAAACCTTCGGCGTTCCAGTAAAGCGGCACAGACATCGCCGGTTGTCCCGTCGCATTGCAAATCGGCGTAAACGGTACAAAGGCTGTCGCAACCCGCATACCTGCCATCGCGTCTTCTTCGGTTGCCGCAAACGAGCCGAGCGCGAGCGGCGGCGACCCCAGCGTCGGCGTCAGCAACACATCATAATCTTGCATAAACGCGGCAATCTGGCGTCCGAGTATTTGAATATATTGCACAGAGAGCAAATAATCCGACGCCGTGACTTTTTTGCCCATCTCATTAAGCGCCATCGTACCCGGTTCGAGTTCGCCTTCAACAGGCATACGCCCGACTGCGTAACTCAGACTTTGAATCGTCCAGGTCAGTCCTGCTGCCCAGATTGCCATAAAACTTTTCACCAGCATTTCGCCGTTAATCGCCGGCGCGGCTTCGACGACGTAGTGTCCCAGATCGGTGAGCAATTTCGCGGCGTCTTCGACAGCGGCAACTGAGTCCGGGTGAACGGGCGTGCCCAGCGGCGCTGTGGTCGTAAATGCGATTCTTAGTTTCCCGGTGTCCGCGCCGACTTCCTCAACAAACGGACGCGCAGGCGTGGGCGCGCAGTACGGGTCGCCAAGCGCCGCGCCGGATGTCGCATCAAGCAAGGCGGCGCTATCGCGAACCGTGCGCGACACGGCGTGTTCGGCGATCAAGCCGCTGAACATATCGCCGAAATTTGGTCCCAGAGGATTACGGGCGCGCGTCGGTTTTAAGCCAAACACGCCGCAGCATGAAGCCGGAATGCGAATCGAACCGCCGCCATCATTGGCGTGGGCGATGGGCACAATGCCTGCGGCAACCGCCGCTGCCGAACCGCCCGACGAACCCCCTGTGATGTGATTGGTATTCCAGGGATTGCGCGCCGCGCCAAATAAATCGGGTTCGGTGGTTGGCAAGATACCGAATTCCGGGGTGTTGGTTTTGGCGACGACAATCAAGCCTGCGCGTTTGTAACGGGCTACGAGTTCGCTGTCTTCATTGGGTTTGAAATCTTTAAGATATTTTGACCCCGATGACATGGGCACGCCCTGGTAGGCGGCAAGCAAATCTTTCAGTAAAAACGGCACACCCGCGAAAGGCGCATCCGTGATTGGGGCGTTCGCCGCGGCGCGCGCTTCCGTATACATTTTGGTGACGATGGCATTGATTTGCGGGTTCACTTTTTCAATGCGTTCAATGGTCGCTTCGACCAGTTCAAGCGGTTTGACCTCTTTTTTGCGCACCAGTTCTGCCTGAGCCGTGGCGTCTAAATTGGTGAATTGATCTCCGAGAGCCATGTTCAAAACTCCTTATGTAATGATTTTATAAATACGGGGATTGCTTTTACGGCGTGGGAAACTTTGATTGATTGGTGAAGCATTTGTCAATCACGCGAAGGATGGGTTGATAAAAACCGGTCAGCTTGAAGATAAAAATATTTAAGTGCCCGGACGAAGTTAAAAAAGCGCTTTTACCTGTTCGTCTGGCGCTTTGCGACCGCTTCAGTTTTCGCTAAGATGAGCCTCATGTCCGAGCAGAGTTTTTCCAGTATCAAAGAACTTCTTGAAAGCCGCGTCGCCCGGTTTCCCGAAAAAGATTTTCTCTTTTCAGAATGCGACGAACGGGTTTTTACTTATCGCGCCTTTGATGACGCAGTCAATCGCGCCGCCGCAAGGCTCGCTGCGCTTGGCATCGAACACGGCTCGCGGGTGAGTCTGTACCTGACGAACTCCGCCGAATATCTGATTGCCTATTTCGCCTGTTTCAAACTCGGCGCGTGGGCAGGTCCGGTCAATTCACACCTGAAAGCCCACGAAATCGAATTCATCATCGCAAATTCCGAAGCCACCGTCGTCATTACTCAAACGGATTTACTGCCGCGCATCGAAGAAGCCCGCGCCGCCATTCCGAGTTTGCAACACATTGTTGTTGTCGAGGATTCAGGATTCGGGATTCAGGATTCAGCAGAAAATAGAAAGAAGAAACCCTCAGCAGAAAACAATCCGCAATCCGCAATCCGCAATCCGCAATTGGAAGATGTGGCGATGATTATTTACACCTCGGGGACTACTGGAAAACCGAAAGGCGTGTTGCTGACGCACGGAAATTTATTGGTGAACGCCAGAGAGATTGCCGATTGGTTGCGCCTCACGGAAGCGGACAGGTCGCTGATGATTATGCCGCTTTTTCATGTGAATGCCTTGATGACCACAGGGCTTGCGGCGCTTATGGCTGGCGGGAGCATCGTGCTTGCGGAAAAATTCAGCGCCTCGCGTCATTGGGAAATTGTGAGTAAATATGGCGTGACTTATTTCGGTTCGGTTGCGACCATGCTTTCGCTACTCAATCAAACTTATCCGCAAGGGGTGTCCGCCAAGTGCGATATTTCATCGTTGCGGTTTGCGCTCTGTGGTTCCGCGCCGGTTCCGATTGAAGTGATGAAAACCTATGAAGCGTTGTTCGGTTGCACGGTCATCGAAGGGTACGGGCTTTCGGAAACCAGTTGCCGTTCGACATTCAACCCGGTTGATGAAGGGCGCAAAGTCGGTTCCGTAGGACTTCCCATCGGCAACCAGATGAACGTGTTTGATGAGAAAGATAGAGAATTGCCTGCCGGTCAAGTCGGTGAAATCGTCATACGCGGCGCGAATGTCACCGGAGGGTATTACAAAAATGATGCGGCAAATGCCGAAGCTTTTCGTTCGGGATGGTTTCATTCGGGCGATTTGGGATACCGCGATGAAGAGGGTTTCTATTACATCGTTGACCGCAAAAGCGACATGATTATTCGCGGCGGCGAAAATATTTATCCGCGTGAAATCGATGAAGTGCTCTACCAGCATCCGAAAGTCAAAGACGCGGCGACGATTGGTGTGCCGCACGCGCTTTACGGCGAAGAAGTAAAATCGTTTATTGTTTTGCGGGAAGGCGAACAGGCAACCGAAGATGAAATCATGGCGTTTTGCCGCGAACAACTTGCCGATTTCAAATGCCCGAAAAGCGTGGCGTTTCTCGAAGACATTCCCAAAGGGCCAACCGGGAAGTTGTTGAAAAAAGAGTTGCGCGAGATGTTGAAATGAGACAAACCGAAACAGCAGGGCAAACCATTGACTGCGGTTGAGCAAGCGGTCTTTGACCGCGTCGTTTAGCTGGCAATTTATAAATTAATCCTGCGGCCACATCGCGCGCGTGACGATGTAGAGCACGCCGACGCTTACGACAAACCACACGCCGCATAAAATAATTTCATAAGCTTTCAAGGCATTTTCGCTTACGGGCGGCTGGCGATTTGCGCCCCAATTGATAAACAAAGCGATGAAATACGAGCCGATGAACCAGGTTATAAATCCTGCGGCAAAACCGACGAGCGAGGCAATCACAATCAATCAGTATCCTCCAGTGAGTTTTTCAAAATGTTTAACGAAATAAATCATCGACCGGCATTTGCCAGCCGGGTACAGCGGGTTCGGCATTTGCCGTTTCGCCGCGTTTGAAAATGACGGGGCGCTCAGGGGTGTCGGCTTTATAAGCCTTGATAATCTCTTCGCCGAGCAAATCGACATCCCAGACCACCAGGGTTCCGGCGGCAAAATAATCGCGGCGTTTTTCCGCCATTTCGCGTTCAGCTTTCGCGCCATAATCATGTTCGCTACGCACCTCAACCGCAAAAGCGGGCGCGCCGTCGAGAAATTTCATACCCGAAGGTTCGCCGACAAACCAGGCGGCATCGGGGCTGAACGATTCGCGGTTCGGTAAATCGACAATGAAGCCCGTATTGTCCGGGTAAGCGCGTCCCAATCCGGTTTGGCGTTCATATAAATATAAACTTACATAAATTGCTCCACTGGCTCGTGCGGGTCTATCTCCTGTCGGCATAAATTTCTGAATCTCCCCATCAATGAGTTCGGCTTTGCCGGGTTCCTCATACAGGTCTTCGATGGTTGCTTTAACTTTGGTACTCATAATCACCTTCGCTTTTCGAGTGTTCTTGAATTTGCAAAAAATCTCCGTTGCGAAATCTTCATTCACGCGATTGAGCCTATGCGCCGCACTTAACGAAATAAATCATCGACCGGCATTTGCCAGCCGGGTACAGCGGGTTCGGCATTTGCCGTTTCGCCGCGTTTGAAAATGACGGGGCGCTCAGGGGTGTCGGCTTTATAAGCCTTGATAATCTCTTCGCCGAGCAAATCGACATCCCAGACCACCAGGGTTCCGGCGGCAAAATAATCGCGGCGTTTTTCCGCCATTTCGCGTTCAGCTTTCGCGCCATAATCGTTTTTACTTCTCACTTCAACTGCGAAGACCGGAGCGCCATCAAAAAAATCCATATCGTCATTTGTGTCCATTGCACCAGCAAACCATGCGGCATCGGGGCTGAAGGATTCACGCTTGGGTAAATCAACAATGAAGCCTGCATTATCAGCTACAGCGACGCCTCCGCCATGTGTTCTTTCGTGTTCCATCAGGCTAAGGGCTATATTAAAACTCGCTCTGCTGGGTCTTCTTCCTGTCGGCATAAATTTCTGAATCTCCCCATCAATGAGTTCGGCTTTACCTTTTTCCTCGTAAAGGTCTTCGATGGTTGCTTTGACTTTGGTACTCATAATCACCTTCGCTTTCCGCGTCCTGCGATTCATTATCTATGGTGAAATCATTTAACGCCGCGCTTCATAAGCCTGTTTGGGCGTGAAATCATCGGTCGCCACATAATAGATAATTTCATCATCAAGCCGCCAGACTAAAAAGATGAGGTCAAGTTCGGGGTCGTAATCACGAACGACGGCGGCAATTTCCGGGCTTGGCCAGCCGCCGAGTTTCGCAAGTTTGTCGCTGGCGTCGGCAACATAATGCGATGGCAGTTGCAATTGTTTGCCTTTAAAGCTTGCGCGTTTCAAGTCAATCAAAATTGCGCCGCGCCCTTCTTGCAAGTAATGCTCATAGGCAAACCGCGCATAATTTTTCCACTGCCCGCGCAGCAAGGTTTCGTGCATATCGGGCGTATCCATTTGCTCTAATTTTTTCTGAATCTTAGCGTCATTCATAATTGACAATCCGTTTGTATAAATGAGTTCTACTCTAAAAATTATTGGGAGAAGATATCCAAGTTTTTGAATTTTTCTGCCGCTGGTAAAATTTCATCTTCTATTGTCTTTTTCAAAGACTCAACCTCAAAAATTATGGCTCTCATTTTCTGATGAAGCTCCGGGTTTTCTTGCCAGAAGAAAGAATTAATGCGCAAAACATTTTTCAATAAATCGCCAGGATAATAATCGCCGCCAGTCATAGGGTTTTCAGCCAGTATTTCGAGCGCGAGCGGGATTAAGAATCCCAACCCGATACTTTGCCCAATCAAGATTCGCAAATCTTCAACTGAAAATTGATTGAGCGGTTTTCTTCGCAAGGCGTGACAGGTCGTGACCAGATAAGAACTGTAGGTCGGCTCACTCCAATCCTTGCCTTCTAATTCCTGCAAACTTTTACTGCGGTCAAATTGGTAATTCATTACTGAGGTTCGCTTTCAACATTCTCTCTATCGCCGTGGCTTTTCGGACAAGAGATGACCAGAAAATTGACTTCTGCACTGGAATCGTTTCTGAATTGATGCCGCGTGCCGGGCGGGATTTCGATACCTTCACCGGCTTGCAACGTGATGCGTTCGTCGTCCGCAATCATCGTCGCTTCGCCGCTTAAAATATAAAAAAATTGCCGCGCCTGGTGATGCAAATGCCTGACTTCAAATTTGCCGGGCGGTACGCGCTCCTGAATGATGCTCAGATCGTCGCGTTTGAGCAGATGCCAGCCGTCGCAACCTTCGCCCCAGGTATAATGCTCTGCGTTGTTAATGCTAATGCATATCAACATTTTGAGACTCATTTCTGGTTGGGTGTTTTCTCATCCTCATACGATAAAAATAAATGATGCACAATCCTGATATGCTAAAGACAAAAAAATAAATAACAACCCACTGTTTTTTTGAGATAGGAGGCCATTCATCTGCGCCAACCGTTTCTGTTGGATGAAAAATTGCCCAAACGTCAACAAGCGCAGCCGCTTCCATTCTGCATACAACATTATTTTTTGACACCAATAAAGAATTTTTCTCATTCAAACAATACAAAGGCAGAATCCCCAACACGGGCAATATTACGACCAACCACAAGATACAAAATAAATTTATTACCCAAAGGGACAATCTCGTAAAATTCATAATTCTGATATAGCTTTTTCCTGTGTTGGCATATCTCTGAATTGAATGTCGTGCAGTTGTTTGTACAAGCCGCCGCTGGCGAGCAGTGCTTCGTGTGTACCTTCTTCGACGATGCGACCTTCGTTCAACACAATAATTCTATCGGCGCGGCGCACCGTCGAAAGCCTGTGGGCAATCACAAAAGTCGTGCGCCCCTGCATTAAATGTTCAAGCGCATCTTGAACCAAACGTTCGGATTCGGAATCGAGCGAACTGGTCGCTTCATCCAAAATTAAAATCGCGGGGTTTTTCAAGAGCGCCCGCGCAATCGCGATGCGTTGACGTTGCCCGCCCGAAAGTTTCACGCCGCGTTCGCCGACAATGGTGTTGTAACCTTCGGGAAATTCGGAAACGAATTCGTGGGCGTGCGCGGCGCGAGCGGCATTTTCTATCGCTTCGTCTGTGGCATCGAGTCGCCCGTAAGCGATGTTCTCTTTAACCGTGCCGCTAAATAAAATCGTCTCTTGCGGCACCATGCCAATTGCCTCGCGCAAATCGCTCACTTTTATATCGCGCACATCTATGCCATCAACCAAGAGTGCCCCTGCTGTGACTTCGTAAAAACGCGGAACCAGTGATACCAGAGTTGATTTGCCCGCGCCCGATGGGCCAACCAAAGCGATGATTTCACCGGCGCGCGCTTCGATGCTTACGCCTTTTAACACTTCTTGATTGCGCTCGTCCGCATAAGTGAAGCGCACATCGCGCAGTTCAACGCGACCTTCGGGCAGAGCAAGCGATTTGGCATCCGCTGTGTCCTGAATCGCTGGTCTGGTATCCAAAATTTCAAACACCCGCCGGGTTGCGCCAATCGCCTGTTGAAACTGTGTATAAAGCTCAGCCATGCCGCCAATGGTAAACGCCACGACGAATGTATAAAGCACGAAGGCGGTCAATTCGCCTGCGGTAATCTCTCCGGCAATCACCATGCGGCTGCCGAACCAGAGAATCGTCGCAATCGCGCTGTACACCACAAAAATAATGAACGCGATGAAACCGCCGGTTGCCGTCGCCCGTCGCATGGCGGTCTGCAAGGCTTCCATGATTTTCAAACGATAACGCCCCTGTTCATAAGCTTCCCTGGCAAACGATTGCACGATGCGGATTGCCGCGAGCGTCTCTTCGAGAACGGAATTGGCATCGGCGAGTTTGTCTTGCACTTTGGTGCTCATGCGGCGAACGTAACGACCATAAAAGACCGTGAGCAAAACCACAACGGGAATGATGGCGAGCATCACGGCTGTGAGTTTCGGATTGGTGATGGCGATGATGGCGATGCCGCCGACTAAAATCAAGGTTTGTCTGAGCAGTTCCGAAAGGCTCGTGGTTGTCGCGGTTTGAATGACTGTGACATCGGAACTCACACGCGATACCAGTTCGCCCGTGCGGCGGTTGTCGAAAAAGGTGAGCGGCAAATGAATCAGGTGATTGTAAATTTGTGTGCGAATGTCTGCGAGGATGCGTTCGCTGACGAAAGCGAACAGGTAAGCCCGCGCAAATCCGAAAATCGCCTGCACCGCAAACGATGCCATAATCACCAACCCGATGCGATTGAGTTTGGCGTAATCGCGGTCAATGAATGCCGCGTCAATCAGGTATTGCACGAGTTTGGGAAATGCCAGTCCGATTAAATTGCCGATAAACAGACTCGCCAAAGCGATAGTTAGCCGCAGACGATAAGGTTTGGCGTAAACCATCAGCCGCAGCAAATCGCGCGGCGAGCCGCGTTGCTTCTTTTTCTCTTGCGGGTCTTTATTATCTTGTTTAGGCATTGCGGCTATTTCTTTTCGCTCCCTCAAATTCACCTGCTTTCTTGGCAAAGTTGATTTTGTCGGTGACTGACCTGAATTTAACGATTTGCTATTCAACTGTATAGAGACTTGCGCGGTTGGAAAAGGTTAGAGCCTGAAAAAAATATTTTTGTTATATTCCGATTGACTCTCCGGTTAGGGGAGGGCTTAGACTTCTCATCAATCGGAGGAGACCAGATGTTTAAAATCGGAGATTTTTCGAGAGTCAGCCGCGTGTCCATCAAAACCCTGCGGTTTTACGATGAAATCGGCCTGCTCAAACCCACTTATGTCGACCGCTTCACCGGCTATCGTTACTATGCGCCGCATCTGCTCACACGCATCAATCGCATCCTGTTGTTTAAAGAGTTAGGCTTTTCGCTTGATGAAATTGCCGTTCTCTTAAAAGAAGATTTATTGGTCGGTGAGGTGCGCGACGCTTTGCAAAACAAGCGCGAAGAACTTGCTCGACGGATTGCCGAAGAACAGGAACGCCTCGTGCAGGTTGACAGTTGGCTTACGCAAATCGAAAAAGCAGAAGCCGCGCTCAATTATGAAATCCGCTTGAAACAGATCAAGCCGCAATGGGTCGCCTCAATGCGCGGGCTTTTAAATTCCTATGACGATGCCACCGAATTATTTGCCGAACTCAATCACTATTTGAAGAAACGCCAGGTCACGGGGCAGCAGGCGGCAATCTGGCATGTGTGTCAGGGACAGGCGCAACCGATTGATTGCGAAGCGTTGATTTTGTTGAACGACTACGTACCCGCAAGCAACCGCATCAAGGTTTATCAATTACCTGCAACTGTCAATGCCAGCCTGATTCATCACGGCAGCGATGAGACGATTCCCGAAGCTTATGGCGCGGTGAGAAAATGGATAACACATCAAGGCTACAGGATTGACGGCGCGAATCGCGAAATCTACTGGCACGGCAATGTCACGCAAAATGCAAATTTTGGCATCACGGAAATTCAATATCCGATTCTCAAATCACCGCCCGGTACTTCTGCGCATTATTGACCGTTTGCTCGCTTTGCATATTTTCAAAATACTTGAACAGCTTTGCTAACAAAGGAGGTTTGCAATGGTAAAGACGATTGTCTGCGCGAAACGAAAACCCGGTATGAGCCGGGAAGCCTTTCTCGACTACTGGCAACATCAACATGGCGCATTGGTCAAACAATATAAAGACGCCTTGCGCATCGTCAGATATGTGCAATCGCATTCGCTGGATAATGAGGTGAGCGAAAATTTCCGACGCGCGCGTGGCGGTCTGGAAATGTACGATGGCATCGGCGAAGCCTGGTTCAATTCTCTGGATGATTTGCGCGCACTGGGTCAGGATGAAGGGTCGCGAAACGCATTGCTTGCTCTGGTGAAAGATGAAGCGCAATTTGTTGACCAGGAAAACTCAAGGTTTTGGGTTTCTGAAGAAGTGGAAATTATTTAACGATTAATCCAACCGGTTAAACCCCAGGCAAAATTCTGCGAAAGAAAATTAGAAGGAGAAACATCAATGACCCAATCAACTGCCAACGTTCGTTTTATCAATCGCGCGCCGCTCGGCTATTCGCATATTGTCGAAGTGCGCGGCGGGCGCACGCTTTACATCGCCGGGCAACTGGCGCTCGATAAACAAGGCAACCTCGTCGGTGAAGGCGATTTTCGCGCCCAGGTTGAACAGGTTTTCGCAAACCTCAAATTACGACTCGAAGAAGTCGGTGCAACTTTTCAAGAGGTAATCAAACTCAATTATTATTTGACGGACGCTTCGGATTTGCTCGCGGTTCGCGAGATTCGCAATCGCTATATCAATACCGACAACCCGCCGGCGAGCACTCTGGTTGTTGTCAAACAACTGGTGCGCGAAGCCTATTTGATTGAGGTCGAAGCCATCGCCGTGGTCAACGATTAACCTGAGCCGTCTGCGACTGTTTTTGCTCAAATAAAAATGTTGAGAGAGCGGTCTTTGACCGCGAGGCGCTTTAGTAAATGGCTTTGCGCCATCCACCCTGAAGCGAAAGAGAGAGGCATCATGAATGTCGGATTTATCGGTCTTGGAAAAATGGGAAGCGCGATGGCGCGCAATCTCATCAGAGCCGGTCACGAAGTTACAGTGTTCAATCGCACACCGGAACGCGCCAAAGAATTGCAAAGCGCAGGCGCGCGGGTTGCGCAAACGCCTGCTGAAGTTTGCAAAGGTGAAGCGGTCATCACCTGTCTTGCAGATGATGAAGCCGTGACCCAGGTGGTTTCGGGTGAAACGGGAATTGCCGAGGGACTCACTGATGGCGCGATTCACCTTTCGATGAGCACGCTGAGCGTTCATCAGGTTGAACAACTCAAAGCCATTCATCGCAAACGCCGTCAGCGATTCATTGCGGCTCCGGTATTCGGGCGTCCCGATGCGGCGGCGGCGGCGAAATTACTGATTGTTGCAGGCGGCGAGGCAAATGCCATCAATGAGTGTCAACCGCTTTTTGAAGCGATGGGACAACGCATCATCAAGGTTGGTGAAGATCCAACCGCTGCCGCGATGGTAAAACTCACCGGCAATTTTTTATTGGCTTCAGCGGTTGAAAGTTTAAGTGAAGCGATAGCCTTGCTCAAAAAATCCGGCACCGACCCGAAGGTTTGCCTTGAGGCGCTGACGACGACCTTATTTGCGTCGCCGGTTTATCAAAATTATTCGGCGATGATGTTGCAGGAAAAATACGAGCCGGGGTTTCGTCTGGCGCTTGGCTTGAAAGATGTGCGGTTGGCGCTCGCCGCCGCCGAATCATTCGGCGCACAGATGCCGACCGCTGAACTTTTAGCGCAACGTCTACAGCATGCCGTCGCGCTTGGCTTCGCGGACAAAGACCTGGCGGCGCTGGCTTTGGTTAGCGAAGAAACTGCGAAATCGGAGGCGGCGATTTAATCGCGCGGCTCACGCGCAAAGGGTCAGCCCAACTTCCTTTAAAACGATACAGGCAAACCCGGAAGATTTTTCAAGAATGAAAGAGCCGGGATATAGGATTGCGGGCGAGCGGTTTATTCGGCTTTTTTCAATGAGACTTTGCGATAAACGATGTTTTCAGGTGTCGTCAATGTGCCTTCCAGGGTGTTGCCTTTGACCGTGAATTTCCAGACCCCATGTTGATAGGTGGAAATCAAGGTCTGGCTTTTGGCGTCATAATCGAAATCCAAAACCACCATGCTTTCAACTTTGCCGTTGACGATTTTGCCTAAATCAACGGTGACTTTTCCGGCGCTTTTGCCTTTCGAGATGCGGTAGCTTGCGTGTTCATCTTTACACGGCGAATTTTTCACCTGACAAATCGATTCGCCCGTCCACACCCCGATGATCTGCGCCTCACCCTGTACAGGATTTTTGCGACCGGAAACAATGGTTTCCGATAAAAGCATAGACATCACCAATATGACGACAATGAATAAGGATTTGCAGGTTGCTGAATGGTTCATCAGAGACTCATTTCGTAAGGAGCCTACCACAGGAGATTATCAAGCGAGTTACTTGATTAAGTAATCGCTTAAATTTTTGAGTAAGCGTTTATGTCGGTCAGTTGCGATTGAACCGATGCTTCCAATAATTTTTGGACGTGGTATGACTGCCAGAAAACCAAGGCGAATCAGCGAGTTTGCCATCAATCCGCTTGATGAAAAATCGCCGTCCGATTGTTCGATGATTTCATCAAAGCCGATAACTTGCTGTTGTACTTGTGTGCTGATGCCGCAAACCAGCGCGTCATTAAAAGGCGGCAATTCCCGTAAAAACAAAGCGGGTCGATTTTTAATTTGCCCGTCGGACTGCGGCACAGGCGTAAGAATAATGTCACCTTCTTTCATAGTCAGGATTCTGCTCTTTAATAAGGCTTATCGAATATTCCGGTTCATCATCGCTATATGCCGAATTCAATCCTTGAGCCGAAAAATTGTGCCAAACTTCATCGTCGCTATCGGATGATGAAAGTATCGTCACCAATAACCTGGTATTCGGTTCAAGTTCAAACGGCTCATCAAGTTTTATCTGTGTCCCATCATAATGAGCGCGTAACGTGATGTTTTCCATGAAATTTACCTCGACTCGAATGTTACCTTCTTCCGTCTATCCCGGCAAAATTTTATCAGTGCTGTTGCTAACGAACGACGAAATCAGATCGCAAGAGATTGGTACACTGTTCACATGATGTTACCTATCAATCTAACGCAAATTTTTTGGCGGTTTTGCAGAGTTCACAATTGACCTTTATCCCAATCTCATAAGCTTCGATTTAGTACAATAAACTGTGTCTGTTACATTGCTGAACTTTGCTTTGCGGTTTCGTCGAGCAAATCATAAACGCGCATTAAATCGTCCATCGAAATGAATTTGATTTCAATCGCCCCGCCTTTTTCGGAAAATTTTATCTTCACGGGAGCGGCGAGTTTTTTACTTAACTTCATTTCAGCGGCTTTGATATTCGCCTGTTCGCGTTCGATAGCCGGGTCTGGCGCGGGTTTGACTTTGGCGGGTTTACCTTCAAGGTGGTGTTTGACTAAACGTTCGGTTTCGCGCACCGACAAATCCTGTTCGATGATTTGCTGGGCGAGTTTAATCTGTTTGTCAGCGTGTTCAATCGGCAGCAAAGCGCGCGCATGTCCCATCGACAGTTTTTCATCCTCGACCAGGCGTTGAATTTCGGCGGGCAATTTCAACAGCCGCATGAAATTGGCAATCGAAGCGCGGTCTTTGCCGACCTGCCGGGCAATCTCTTCCTGGGTGACGCCCAGTTGTTCGACCAGGCTTTTATAAGCGTTGGCTTCTTCGATGGGATTGAGTTCTTCGCGTTGAATGTTTTCAATCAAAGAGAGGGTGAGCACTTCATCTTCGCGAACCTCTTTAATGACGCAGGGGACTTTCATCAGTCCGGCGCGTTGCGCCGCGCGCCAGCGCCGTTCGCCGGCGATGATTTGAAAACTCTCGCCGGCGCGCCGCACCACCAAGGGCTGAATCAAGCCGTTGGCGCGAATCGATTGCGCCAACTCTTCGAGTTTGTCTTCGGCGAAAAATTTGCGGGGTTGCGAAGGGTTCGGTTCGATCTGGTCAATGCCGAGTTCAAGCAGGTCGCTCTCAATCGCGGTTGTGGGGCTAAAGAGCGCACTAAGCCCCCTGCCCAGTGCTTTCTTTGACATTATTGTTCATCACCTCTTTGTTAATGACTTCTTTGGCAAGCTTGAGATAACTTTCCGCGCCTTTCGAGCGAATGTCGTAAAGAATGACCGGCTTGCCGTGACTTGGCGCTTCCGCGAGTCGCACATTGCGCGGAATAACCGTTGCAAAAACCTGCGAACCTAAAAAATCCCTTAAATCCGATACCACCTGATTCGAGAGATTGGTGCGCTCATCAAACATGGTGAGCAAAAAGCCTTCAATCGTCAGTCCGGGATTTAACGAACGGCGAATTTTAACCAGCGTGTCCCAGAGTTCCGATACCCCTTCGAGCGCGAAATATTCACATTGAATGGGAATCAACACCGATTGCGCCGCCGCCAGCGCATTCAAGGTCAACATTCCCAAACTTGGCGGGCAATCAATCAAAATGTAATCAAAGTGCTGTTCAACAGCGGCAAGCAATTTTCTCAGGCGGAACTCGCGTTCTTCGACATCAACGAGTTCGACTTCGGCGGCAGCCAGAATTTTTTCCGCAGGCACCACTCTGAGGTTGGGAAGCTCGGTATTTAAGAATAAATTTTGCAACGGTTCATCAAGCAGCAGCGAGTGGTAGAGGCTTTTGCGAAAGGTGCCGCGCAGTCCAAGTCCGCTTGAACTGTTGCCTTGCGGGTCGGAATCAATAATCAGTACCCGCATATCGGCAACTGCAAGGCTGGCGCCCAGATTAATCGTCGTGGTGGTTTTTCCTACCCCGCCTTTTTGGTTCGTGATCGCAATAATCTTCGCCATAGATTTAGATTTCCTGCTTTCTGCCTGGCGAAACCATTAGCCTGGTGCAGACAAGTTGAGACTGTTGTTTTGCCTGTTGTGCCCCAACTGTGACCCGCATTGTAAACCATAAATCAAAAAAACAACAAAGCCTTTTCGTCAACCGCTCCAAGCGAGGCGAACGGCTTGAGAAAATGCAAATAAAATTTGCCCGCATCACCTGAACCTAAGCCGAATATTTAACCGTTAAGCTTTTTTCAGAAGGGCAAGGTTGCTCTTGCACATAGAAAAATCGCCTTGGGAGCGGATGGATTGAACGAATGAGGCAGATAGGGTTTATGAAATTCATTCGCTCAATCCCAAGATAAAACTGGCGCTTGCATCAATCGGCAATTCACTTTTGCGAAGCGCCATCAAAGTCATAAAAATTTAATGGCTTAAACAATCTTTATCATCGAATCAATGTTGAGCAATCGAAGCGCGATGGTGTAAAGTCATCCGGCGTTTAAACCTCTGGCATAGGGATTGCCACCTCACCAACTTGAAAGTCAATGCGAGTTGTGGTTTTCAAAATCAATTTGCAGGACGCATCACCAAGATGAGTAATACGAAACCGTTGATTAATGAAACGGCTGAGAAAAAATAAATAATCGCTAATCGAATATCTGGCGAACCCGGTTAGCTTTTGTAAAAAAAAGTAACTCACTGGCAATGTCTTTATTGCAAACCGCGATGCGCGTTCTTGCCCCCAGCAAGATGAAAATACACACATCGTCACTCTAATTTTGCCGATACCCTTAGACTGACGCCTCACTTTTATTAACCTGAAATTATTTCTGAGGAGAATCCAAGTGCTTCAAAAAGTATTTTTGCGCTTAGGTGTGCTGTTCATTATTTTCGCTATCAGTTCAGCAACCGCTCCGGCATTTGCAGTCACCGTAACTGTCAGCCCGACCAGCGCCAGCGTTCCCGTAGGCGGAACCCGCCAGTTGAGCGCGACTGTAAGCGGCACCTCCAACAAAGCGGTTAAATGGAGTGTCAACGGCATTCAAGGCGGCAATGCAACTGTCGGTTTTGTGAATTCAAGGGGACTCTACACCGCGCCTGCGACGCCGCCAAGCGGTTGGACGGTTACGGTGCGCGCCACCAGTGTTGTCGCTTTGACAGCCTTTGCGACCTGCACCATCACGGTGCGCAATCAAATTCCCCGAATCACTTCGGTCAGCCCCACCACCCTGTCGCCGGGGGCGTTTACCTTAACCGTTAATGGCAGCCGTTTCGTGAGCGGCGCACAGGTGTTGTGGAATACCCAGGCGCTTACGACAACCTTTATCTCATCGACGCAACTGCGCGCCACAGGCAACGCCACACAACTCGGCGGCGCATTTATTAGCGTTGCCAACCCCGGACCCGAAGCCGTTTCAACCACACTCACAGTCAATGTGGTATCGAGCCTCGCTGTCAGTATTTCGCCTTCATCGGCAAATCTCACACTCGGCGCAACCCAACAGTTTCAAGCGACCGTCACCGGCAGCGCGAGTCAAACCGTCACCTGGAAAGTGAATGGCGTAACCGGCGGCAACGCAACGGTCGGCACAATCACCCAAAGTGGATTGTACACCGCGCCCACGGCTGTACCGTCAGTCAGTGTTGCTGTGAGCGCCGTCAGCGCGGTTGACTCACTCACGCAAGGCTTTGCCAACATCACCTTTCAAAATCCGACTTCGATTACTTACGGCAGGTTTCTCGAACAGGCGACCTTTGGGCCAACCGCGCAATCGATGACTCACGCGCAGCAAATCGGGATGCAAGCGTTTCTCGATGAACAATTCAATATGCCGGAATCCGCCTGGCCGCCGCTTGCCACCGCAACCCGCTCGGACGCCGTAGTGAGCTTTTTCCTCAATGCCGCAAACGGGCAAGACCAGTTGCGCCAGCGCGTCATTCACGCGCTCAGCGAAGTCATCGTCATTTCCATGAACAAAAATACCAACGGCAATGAAATCGTGCCCTGGTTACAAATTCTCAGCCGCAACGCATTTGGCAACTATCGAACCTTGCTTAGAGAAATCACCGTTGATGCATCAATGGGCAAATTCCTCGATATGGTCAACAGCGCCAAACCGACTGCGCGAAGCGGCGCCAATGAAAATTATGCGCGGGAAATTCTGCAACTGTTTTCGATAGGGCTTTATCAGTTAAATCAAAACGGCTCGCCACAACTCGATGCGCAAGGGCAACCGATTCCCACTTACACGCAAAATGATGTTCGCCAACTGGCGCTCGCGTTTACCGGATGGACGTATGGCGATGCGACGGGCACGCTGCCCACTTCGCTTAGAGGCAATTATTATCCGGGAGCGATGCAACCCGTGCAGTCGTATCACGACCTCACACAAAAAGTCATTCTTGGTCAGACGCTTCCCGCCAATCAAACCGCCGCGCAAGACCTCGATGGCGCAATCGATATTATTTTCAATCATCCGAATCTTGCGCCATTCATCTGCACGCGACTGATTCGCGCACTGGTGACGAGCAATCCCACGCCCGCTTACATTTCGCGTGTCGCAGCGGTGTTCAATAACAATGGCGCAGGCGTTCGCGGCGATATGAAAGCGGTCATCCGCGCTATTTTGCTTGACGCGGAAGCGCGCAACGATTCGCCGCCGAATACTTTCGGCAGACTGCGCACTCCCGTACAACACACCATTGCATTGATGCGCGCACTTGGACTTTCACCCGGCGACCCGTCGCAATATGCCTATTTATTTGGCACGATGGGCGAAAGCCTGCTCGATGCGCCGTCGGTTTTCGGGCATTACTCGCCGATGTTTCGCATTCCGAAAACCACGATGTTCGGTCCCGAATTTCAAATCTATTCGGCGACCGATGCGGTCAATCGCGCCAACTGGTTTTATTCATTGTTCTATAACCCCTGGCCCATCAATCCTGCATTGCAACCGTTTGTGAGCGTCGCGGGCAATTCGACTGCGCTGATTAATGCCGTAGATAACGCTTTGCTTTACGGCAGAATGACGCCGCAAACCCGCACCGCGCTGATGAATGCCATGCCGGCTATGTATGACAACAATCAAAAGGTGTTGACCGCGATTTATCTTACGGCAACATCCGGCGAATACCTGGTGCAACGATAAAGGAAGGAGGATTGATATGAATAAACAACACACGATTTCCCGTCGCAATTTTCTGCAACTCGGCGCGAGCTTCGGCATGGTGGCGGCGCTCGGACGTTTTAATTTTGTTGAAGCTGCGCAAGCCCCCGATTACAAAGCCTTGGTCTGCGTGTTTATGTTTGGCGGCAATGATGGGCATAACTTGATTGTGCCACTGGCTTCGCCGCAATACAGCGCCTATACCACGGCGCGCGGGTCACTGGCTTTACCAATCAATCAATTGCTGAGCGTGAATGATTCGACGCTCGGCGCATTCGGCTTTCATTATGGAATGCCCGAAATACAAAGCCTGTTTCAACAAAGCCGTTGCGCGGTGGTCGCCAATGTCGGCAATCTCGTCAGACCCACTTCCTATGCCGATTATCAAGCGGCTACTCAATTGCCTGTGCAATTGCGTTCGCATTCAGACCAGGTCGCGCAAATGCAAACCGCTGTGCCCAGTTCATCCGGCAGCACCGGTTGGGGCGGGCGCACCGTCGATGCGATGCAGGCAAGAAATGCCGGGACGAGTTTTCCGGTGTCGATTTCAATGAATAGTCCCGCGCTGTTTTGCGTTGGCAATGTCAATCAGGCGGCGGCTCTGCAACCGGGCAATTACCTCGACCAGAATGCCATGTCGTTGTGGCCCGCGACGGCAGCGCAAGCGCGCGCGGCGGCACAACAACAGATCGTTTCGCAATCGAGCGGCAATCTGATAATCGATGCAGCGAATAAATCGATGGTCGATGCCTTGGCGCTTAATCCTTTGTTGAAAGCTGCGGCGGGCAATCCGCCATTCACGACAGTATTTCCTTCGACTTCGCTTGGCAATCAACTCAAAGAAGTGGCGCGGGTCATTGGCTTGCGCGCGCAACTCGGCGTCGGTCGCCAGGTGTTTTTCTGTTCGCTTGGTGGATTTGATACGCACAGCGGGCAAGGCTATCAACAATGGGATTTATTGAGACAGGTGAGCCAGGCGATGGCGGCATTTTACGATGCGACGGCGCAGATGGGTGTGGCAAATCAAGTGACGACTTTCACGATGTCGGATTTCGGTCGCACCTTGCAACCGAGCGGTTCCGGTTCAGACCACGGTTGGGGTAATCATCATCTGATTGTCGGTGGCGCGGTCAATGGCGGAAGAATTTATGGCACATTTCCGTTGATGACCAACTTCGCGAATTTCAATTCGACGAATGATGATTATGCCGATAATCGCGGCGTGATGTTGCCAGGATTGTCGCTTGCGCAATATGGCGCGACGCTGGCGAAATGGTTTGGCGCAACCGACGCGCAACTCGATTCGCTCTTCCCGACGCTACCGGCTTTTGCTGTGCGTGATTTGGGCTTTGTTGTTTAATGATTTGTCTGTTCCTAAAAAAAATCAGCCCGACTTTAATTTCCAAAGTTGGGCTGATTTTTTTTGCTTGAACTGATTTTTAATCAGCGATGCCAACCGATTAAGTTTCGACGTTCAGCCGCTTGATGTGCCATCAGCCTGCGCCATTCTTCGCGTTGATGACGCATCAACCAACCCCTATTGGTGCGTGTGTAACGCGCTCGCTGACGTTCGAGTAGCTGGTGTCTTTGCAACGCCCGTCGTTCGGCAAGTTGATGCCGCGCCAGCGCGCTGCGACTTCTTCCCTGATAATGGCTTTGCCCTGCGCGATAATCGTGTGCTTGAGTTATCGTCGCCAGAGAAAACACCATCACCAAAATTGCTAACAAACTGTATATTTTTTTCATAATTCCTCCTTCTGATAATTCTTTGATTGTGCAAAATCGATGCCACGCATCTGAAAAAATGATGCCTGAAAAATTGCTTGAAGTTGCCCCTTGAAAACCTGTACGCGAACAAGGCAAAAGGCTGTACAGGAGCCATTCAGTTGTCGCACATAAAATTAAATGCCCACTCGTGAAAGCTAAACTTTGCTCCCGGATTGGGCGAATAGATGCGGATTAGGCGGAGTCGTTGGTTTATGGCGAAACGCATTGAGCGACGCATTTGGAAATAATTTATTCCTTTTCGTATGGTTGCCCGTTCTTATGCCAAGACCGCATCGTTTGATTGCGTACTTTCGGCTAATTGGGTACAAGCAGGAAAATTGACGCTCAAAAAGTCAGGGTGCTAGACTGACGGCTTATTAGTTAACCTGAGTATTGAGTTGAATCAGGCAGCAAGGATGCCGCTGTGACGCAACTGATAGCTGATGAGCTTGAGTTGGATGGTATTCCACAACCCAAGCCAACTTCGTGAATAGACGCGATCAATAAA
>JBFMDH010000032.1 GCA_040754075.1 Acidobacteriota bacterium | reverse complement strand
TCTAAGAGCGTGTTTAGAAATTAGAGGAGAGGTAGTAGAAATGGGTAAACTGTCATTGCTATGAACAGACAACCCTATCCCTCTGACCTCTCCGATGAGCAGTGGAACCTGCTCGAACCTATGTTACCACCGCCGTTCCTTCGCGGTCGCAAGCGTTCGGTGGATTTACGCGAAATCGTCAACGCTATCCTTTACCTCTTGCGTACAGGCTGCGCTTGGCGCTATTTGCCACACGAGTTTCCCAAATGGACAACTGTCTATTATTACTTCCGTTGTTGGCGCGAGTTGGACTGGTTTGCCAAACTCAATGGCGAATTCCGTACGCAAGTCCGCCTTGCTGATGGCCGCGATAAAAATCCGAGCGCTGCCATCATCGATTCGCAGTCGGTGAAGACCACTGAACAAGGCGGCACGAAAGGCTATGATGCAGGCAAGAAAGTCAATGGACGCAAGCGTCATATCCTCGTTGATACCTTGGGTTTATTGCTTTCCGTCAAAGTGTTGGCGGCCAACATCCAAGACCGCGACGGCGCAAAAGCCTTGCTTGATGAAGTCAAAGAACGAATGCCGCGACTGTACTTGATCTGGGCGGATGGCGGTTATCGCGGCAAACTGATTACTTGGGTGGCAACGACCTGCTTGTGGTTGCTCCAAGTGGTCAAGCGCAACGACCAGGTCAAAGGCTTCGTGGTGCTGCCGAGGCGATGGGTCGTTGAGAGAACCTTCGGTTGGCTCGGTCGCAACCGGCGCTTGAGCAAAGATTATGAACGGGCGTGTGAATCATCCGAGGCGTTTGTTTATCTGGCGATGATTCACCTGATGCTCAAGCGCTTGAAGCCGATGCGAACTTAATTTCTCAACACGCTCTAAGTGATACGTGAAATTATGAAAATCCACTGAACGAATGTTTTTCGCAGAACGCGCTTGAGTTTCAACAGAACAAAAAAGGAGAAAGATAAACAAAAAGCCAAGCGATATTCTATTCAATTTCATGTCACACCTCTTTGATGCAAATCTCAATCAAGGCGTGGTGACTTCGTTGATGTCGGGTTCGTGGTCGGGGTCAATCGTCGTCATTTCCGCCATCAATAATTTTTCGCATTCCTGAACCGTGTTGGGAATGTGGGCTGCCACGGTCTTCTCTTCGACGACTACCGGTTTACCCCACTCTGTGGGCAAGCGAAAACCGGCAATCACCGCAAACAACGCAAAAACTGCGCCGACCATAAAGACATTATGCAAAGCGTGGGCGAGCGCCCCTTCCATTGAATGCAATAACGTCGGCGGCAATTGCGCCCGCGACATGGGTTCAATCAAAGCACTCGGATTGTGAACAATATCCGAGACCTGCCACGCCGGCATACCGCTGGCGCGTTGAATTTCATCTTGCTGGGATAACAGTCCCATCGTCATCACCGTGCCCATCACCGCAACCCCCACCGCGCCGCCTATCGAACGCGAAAATTGCGTAAGCGATGTGGCTATCCCCAGTTGATTGCGCTCAACCGAATTCTGCGTCGAGATAATCAAGGCAAGCATCACCAACCCCATGCCTGACCCCATCAGTCCAATATCGGCAAGCAAAGCCCAGCGCGGCGTCCATTCGCCAAAACGCGCAAGAATGACGAAACTCGCAAACACCCCAATCAAGCCGCTGATAACAATCGGACGATAACCGATTTTTAAAATCAATCGTCCACCAATCAATGCAAAGGTCACCCACCCTAAAAGCAAAGGCGTCAAGACTGAACCGGCTTCCGTTGGCGTTCCGCCAAACGTTCCCTGCACAAACAGCGGAATAAAAGTAATCGCCCCGAACATCGCCGTACCGACCAGAAACCCGGTGATGAACCCATAAGCAACGACGCGGTTTTTAAACAATGAAAGCGGCATGATGGGTTCTTCGGCGCGGCGTTCCGCGCGAATGAATAACCAACCCATAAACATCACACCGATGAATGCAGGTATAAGCAAAGGGTTTTGCCAGAAGCGCAAATCTTTGACTTCACCAATCAGTATCAACAGCAAAGTAATTGACAGCGTCAGCCACACCGCGCCCGCATAATCAATTGCCGGTTTTTTGGTGCGCTCCGGTTCTTTCAAAGCAAAGCCAATGACTGCCGCCGCCGCAAACCCTATTGGGATGTTGATGTAGAAAACCCAGCGCCACGAAAATTGTTCGGTGATGATGCCACCGGCAAAGGGACCGAGAATTGATGCCGCGCCCCACACCAGACTGAATAAGCCTTGCACTTTGGCGCGTTGCCGCAAAGTGTAAACATCGCCGATAACCGTCATGCCTATCGGCACAATGCCGCCCGCGCCCAGTCCTTGAATGGCGCGGTAAATAATGAGTTGGGTAATGGAAGTTGCTGCGCCGGACAGCGCCGAACCGACCAGAAAAACAAAAAGCGCGACCAGATAAAGCGGGCGGCGTCCGAGTAAATCCGAAAGCCTGCCCCACACCGGAACCGTCACCGTCGAGGTGAGCAGATAAGCCGAAACCACCCAACTGTAAACTCCTATGCCGCCAAGCGACGCAATCACCGTCGGCATGGCGGTGCCGACAACTGTGGTTTCCAGCGCGGCTAAAAAAGAGCCAAGCAGGATGCCACCGGTCACCGCATATAAACGTTTCGGTGAAAGAATGACGTGGGGTTTTTCTTCCAAAAGTGTGGCTGTCGGTTTGGGTTCGCTAAGTTCCATTCGTTTTTATTTCATCAAGTCGGTTATGAAGGCAAAGAAAAAGCGTTCATCGATCAGGACGATTCGCTACTCTCTAATTTCGCCGGATGTTTCCTATCGGCAGTTTCCCGGCTTCTGAGTTTTCACTTTTGCCTTTTTACTTTTCACTTACTCGGTCGGGTAGCCAAGGGCTTTCCAGCGTTTCCAACCGCCATCCATCGAAATGACATTGGTGTAGCCCATCTGTTGCAGCGCGTCTGCGACAAGCGCCGAACGATAGCCGCCGCCGCAATACAAAATGATTTCGGCGTTGTGGTCGGGAATCGTCGTTTCAATGTCGCGTTCGATGATGCCTTTGCCAAGGTGAATCGCATCGGCGGCGTGTCCCGCCTGCCATTCGTTATCTTCGCGCACATCGACGAAATGAAAGTTCTCGCCGGACGCTTGTTTTTTGCGGACTTCTTCGGGGGTGGTTTCTTTGACGCGGCTTTTGGCGTCATTGACGATTTTCAAAAATCCTTTACTGTGTTGCATTGCTCTCCTCGCCTGATTTTAGTTGAATAAAAATTAGATAATAATGCGCCGCGCACACTATCGCAATTTGCCGACGCTTGACCGCCTTCGGGCGAGAAGCCTAGAATCGCTCACACATCAAACATTCTTTCAATATTTATCAACACCAGTGGACGAAAAATTTTTCAGGAGTTTCCGCTATGCGAAGAAAAAATTTATGCGTATCGCTTGCGCTTTTGTTGTCATTGGTTGGTTCGTTGATGCCAATCGCAAAAGCCAACGGCGCAGGCAAACTGACATTGGATTTATTTTTGGATTGGGAAACCGTTGCTGCGCCGCAAATTTCTCCCGACGCCAGCCAAATCATTTATACGCGCCGCTGGGCAGATAAAATCAATGACCGTTTTGAATCCGAAATCTGGATTATGAACGCCGACGGCAGCAAGAATCGTTCACTGGTCAAAGGCAGCGCGCCGCAATGGTCGCCCGATGGGCGGCGCATCGCCTATATCGCGCAAGGTCAACCGTCAGGCGCGCAACTTTTCGTCAAGTGGATGGACACCGGCGAAGAAACCCAAATCACCCGCGTCGAGCGCGGCTTGAACAATTTTCAATGGTCGCCCGATGGTCGGCGTTTCACTTTCAATATGAATGTGCCGTCGACGCAGCAGAAATTCAGCGTGCGCTTGCCGCAAAGACCCGCGGGAGCCAACTGGGTTGCGCCGCCGCGCGTCATCGACCGCTTGAATTATCGCGCCGACGGTTCGGGTTACACCCCCGACGGCTTTTCACATCTTTTCATCGTGCCAAGCGATGGCGGCACGCCGCGTCAACTGACCGAAGGCGACTTTAATCACGGCGCGCCCGAATGGACGCCCGATGGACAAACGATTATTTTCAGCGCCGCGCGTCGCGCCGATTGGGAATATGACCGCGCCGGTTCGGACATTTACGCGCTCACCGTTAGCACAGGGCAAATCAAACAACTCACAGACCGCAAAGGACCCGATAGTAATCCGACGATTTCGCCCGATGGCAAAATGATTGCTTATACCGGTATCGATTTCAGCGAAGATACTTATTCCGTGAATCGCCTCTATGTGATGAACATTGATGGCAGCAATAAAAAAGATTTGACGCCGACGCTTGACCGCGCGCCGCAGGATTTGAACTGGGCTGCGGATAACAGCGGCATCTATTTCACCGCCGAGGATCGCGGCTCGAACAATGTGCAATTCGTTGCAACGGGCGGCGGCGCGGTCAAAGAAATCACCAAAGGGATTCATCAAATCAACCTCACATCGATGGCGGCAAATGGCTTGGCAGCAGGAACGCTTGCCAGCCCGCTAGAGACCGGCAACATCGTTGCCTTCAATGTGAAAAACCCGGTGATTAAAAAACTCACGGACGTGAATGGCGATTTACTGGAAAATCGCAAACTCGGCGCAACCGAAGAAATCTGGTATGACTCGGTTGGCGGAATGAAGGTGCAAGGCTGGATTGTCAAGCCGCCCGATTTCGACCCGGCGAAAAAATATCCGTTGATTTTATACATACACGGCGGCCCGCATACGATGTACGGCGTTTCGATGGCAAGCAATTTCGAGTTTCAAAATCACGCGGCAGAAGGCTACATCGTGCTCTACACCAACCCGCGAGGTTCGACCGGCTACGGCAAAGCGTTCGGCAACGCCATCAACAACAACTATCCCGGCGAGGATTACGATGATTTGATGAATGGCGTCGATGCGGTCATCAAAAAAGGCTACATCGACGAGCGCAATCTCTTCGTCTGTGGCGGCAGTGGCGGCGGCGTGCTGACCTCGTGGATTGTCGGGCACACCAATCGGTTCGCGGCGGCAGTGGTGATGAAGCCGGTGATTAACTGGTACAGTTTCGTCGGCACTACAGACGGCGCGTCGTGGTATTACAATTTCAAGAAGCTCCCCTGGGAAGACCCTGCGGAACATCTGCGCCGTTCACCGATTACTTATGTCGGCAATGTTCGGACGCCGACCATGTTGCTTACCGGCGAACTGGATTTACGCACGCCGATGGAACAGACCGAGCAATATTATCGCGCCTTGAAACTTCGCAAAGTCGATTCGGTGATGGTGCGCATACAGGACGAATATCATGGATTTAATGCGACGCCGCGTCATCCCTCGAATCGCATGAGTCAGATTGCTTACCTGCGCGGCTGGTTCGATAAATACCGCAAGAAATAGCGCGTTCAATCCTTAAAAAATCAAGTGAAGAATAGAAGCGAACTGCCTGACATATCCTTTCGAGCATTTCGCTTCCATTTTTTGCGAATACAACTTTCAGTAGTAAACAGGTGGTCGCCGAAGTACCCCCAGGCGAGAACTGATTTGGATAAAACTATCGAGGCTATAGCGGTTTGCGAATGAAGGTAAGGAGCAATGTAAGGGGCAGGGCGAGTGAGTGTACTCACTCGCCCTGCCCGGATTTTGCGAAGCCAAATGATGGTCTTACTAAAACTTGATTTTGATTCCCCCGTTAAAGACTCGCCCTTCCGTGTGGGTGTAAATTTCGCTGAAGGTCGGATTCTGATGTGGCGGAAAAACTACGGTTCCGAATCGACCCTGGCGAGTATCTGTGAGGTTTTCGGCATTGATGAACAGAGCGATTTTACCCAAGGTTTTCTCACCGAAAATTCCCAACACCCAGAAGGATTTTGTCCTCAAGCGATTGCTTAAAAACTGGCGGCTGGTGTAGTAGGCTTCGATACCGGCTTTGAAGTTTTCCTCTTTTTCAACGAGCAGCGCCGAATTCAACCGGCTCTTTGGAACCAGAGGCAAAGTTTGATTGCCCGCCAGATATTTCGCCCTGGTATCAGTGAAGGTGTAACCGGCAAACAGTTTGACGATGTCATACACAAACCGCGCGTTGGTTTCAAAGCCTGTGCTGGTGATCGGTTCACTGGCATTGGTGAAGGTCAATGCATCGTTGTTGCCGGGAACCAACAATAAAGGTTTAACAATTCTGGTATAAAAAACCATTTGATTGAGTGAATAAGAAATTTTTTCACCAATCGTATTGCGGTAATTGACATCAACGGTGCCGCCGCGACTGCGTTCGGCTTCAAGGGTGTTGCCAATCGGCAAGACATTTTGAAATAGCAACATCTCTGCCTCTTCCGTGAAGATGCTTGGCGCTTTGTAGCCCAGTCCCACGTTGAATCGACTGCTCAGATGATCGCTGAATTTATAGAGCATCGACACGCGCGGCAAGGCAAATGCCCCGTAATGTTTCAGGTAATCCAGACGAAATCCGGCTTCTAATGACAGGCGATTGGTCAGATTAAAATTGTCCTGCGCATAACCGCCGAAGGTGGTTCGGGTTTCATTGCGCCTGATTAGATTGCCGCTCACCGGACGTTCCCGGAAGCGGTCGTATACGGTGTTGAATCCGAAAACCAAAGCGTGGTCATCAATCGGGAGGAAATAGGTAATATCGGTATAAGTGTTTGTTTGCCGCCCTTTGAACTGGTAATCGGGAATTTCAATCTGACGATTGAAAAAGGCGAGACTCTGTTTGGCGACGAGTTTTCTGCCGTTTGCAAATTCGCGGTCAAATTCCAGCGTCGTGATGTTGCGCAGTGAATGGTTGTTTTCAAAATACCGATGGAAATTATCGGCTTCACCGCGAATAACCAACACATCGCCGCCTTTACGATTTTGATAAGCGGTCGAGTTGCCGATTACCAAACGGGTTTTATCACTCAGATAAAAAAACAGTCGTGGAGTCAGGTTGAAAGCATGGGTTTGCGGCAATTCGGTGAAATCATCATCGTCAACATCATAGGCTTTTTGATAATTGATGGAGCCGAGAAAGGTATAGCCGATACGAGAGAATTTCTGTGAATCGAACACGGAAAAATCGCTGCCCAGCGCCGTGGTTTGATTAAAAATCATCGAGGTGAAACGCTCGTCCTCCGGCTCTTTGCTGATGAAATTCACGACCCCGGCAATCGCCCCGCCGCCGTAAAAAGTCGCCGATGGTCCTTTGATGATTTCAACCTGTTTTAAATCGAGCGGCAGAATATCCAAAAGACTGATGCTTCCCGAAAAGCCCCCGAAAGCGGGAAACCCGTCTTTTAAAATCTGCGTGTATCTGCCGTCCAGCCCTTGAATGCGAATACTCTGGGTGTTGGAAGTCGCAGAGGTCTGCTGCACTTTAATACCGGTACTTTCGTTGAGCACCATTGAAACATTCGCCGGGCGCATATTGCTTTTTTCGTCAATCTCTTCGTCATTAATCGCTTCGATGCGGGTTGGCACATCATCAATCTCGCGGCTGATGCGGGTTGTCGAAGTAATTGTCACTTCGCCCAATTCGTTATTAACCCGGATGAAAATGATTCGCTCGCTTTGGTCAGTCAACGGAAAGCTCAACTTGATTTCCTGGGTTTCATAACCCGGCGAAAAAATCTCAATCGTCTGTTCACCATCAGGAATGCCGGTCAGTTCAACTTTCCCGTTGCTATCGGTAGTGGCGCTGATGTCAGTATCTTTGACGGATACCATCGCCCCCGCGACGGGTTGTTTACTCTCTTCATTTTTAATCGATGCTTTGAAGGTGTTTTGTGCAAAAGCCGCTTGCGCGAGAAATAAAAAGGCAAGCAAAAACCACAGGTGTCTCATTCAATCGTCTCCTCAGGCAGATACAAAATATTAATTGCGCTTCAAATGATTGAAGTGCGAGTTATTTGGTGACCAGGTGAATGAGAAACAGATTAAATCCGCAGCATACACGACCGCTTGAGTAGCAAACGTTCAAAGGCAGGCGGATGCATTCCTGAAAAAAGGTAGGCGGGTTGATACTTTAATAGATTAATAGACGAAGCGTGTTGTTCGGACTGTCCTCTGATGATTCCGGCAACCGATAAGCGGCGGTCAGGAAGTATACTTAACTGAACATTGTGAATCGGGCAGCAATCACTCTTTGCTAAAAGTTCTGATTCACTAAACGACCAACTCACCGCTTCAGGTTGCGCTTCCGATGCGTGATCCGTGCAGATCATCACACAGGAAGCGAAGACCCATAAAAAGCAGATGGGTAGAAAGCTGGCTAAAGTTCGTTTAAATGATGATTGGCGTGAAACCATCCCCGTTACTATAGCCAAATTGAACTGCCCTCAGCAACATTACCCAAGATAAGTAAAATTTCCAGTTCGACCTTTCAGCGAAAAATGGCGACGAATGATTGAATAGTTATGAAATGAGGGGAGCCGGGGAAATCGCTTTTTCCAATCAGATAAAACAAAGTGAAAATAATTTTTTTACGCCTGGATGTGCGGTTCATCGTTCGCTCTTTGCCAGTGTGGTGTCTGTGTTATAATGCGAACCCATTTGAAGGCGATGAGTAGAGCAACAAACCTTCCAGGTTTATGCTGTCTACTTTCCGCTGGCGGTAAACGAATCCCGAAACCAGGAGAGCGCACCATGTTTACCCGCAACCTTTCGATTGTGGCGCGCGTTGTTTTCACCATTCTGATGGTGACGGTTGCCACGCTTTTACGTTTTGCTCTTGAACCCATCCTTGAACTGCGGGTGCCGTTTATCCTGTATTTCCCGACCATTGTCTTGTGCGCGTGGTTCGGCGGATTGTGGCAGGGACTATTGTCAACCGTGCTCGGAGGACTGATTGCCTGGTTTGCTTTCCGCGAGCCGCAGTTCTCGTTCAAGTTTTCCGATCCCGGTATTTTGGCGCAACTGATTATTTTTTTGCTTGCCGGCACGCTCATCAGTCTGCTTGCCGAAAACCTCCACCGGTCGAGAAGAAAAACCGAAGCGAGCGAAGCCAAAGAACGCCAACAGCGCGAGTGGTTGCGCGTCACCCTGGCGAGCATTGGCGACGGGGTGATTGCGACGGACACCAACGGTATTGTTACCTTCCTTAATCCGGTTGCCGAGTCGTTGACCGGTTGGACGCAGGAAGATGCTGACGGGCAACCGCTGGAAAAGATTTTTCATATCGTAAACGAACAGACGCGCATGGCAGTCGATAATCCGGCGCTGCGGGCGATAAACGAAGGCGTGATTGTCGGCTTGGCTAATCATACGGTGTTGATTGCGAAAGACGGGACTGAGAAGCCGATTGATGACAGTGGCGCGCCGATTAAGGATGTTGAGGGAAGGATATTTGGCGCAGTATTGATTTTTCGCGATATTACCGAGCGCAGGTTGGCGGAAGAGAAATTCCGCCTTGTCGTCGAAGCCTCTCCTGCCGCGAAAGTGATGATTAATGAAGCCGGTCAGATGATTCTCGTCAACTCCCAAGCCGAGCAGTTATTCGGCTACACCAGAGACGAGTTGATTGGGCAACCGGTTGAGATACTCGTGCCGGAACGCTTTCGCGGCGGGCATCTGAACTACCGCGCCGGTTTCATCCGTATGCCTCAAACCAGAGCAATGGGGGCGGGGCGAGACCTTTTCGGTTTGCGCAAAGATGGCACTGAGGTTCCCATTGAGATTGGTCTTAACCCCATCGAGATGAAAGGGCAAACGCTGATTCTAAGCTCGATTGTCGACATCACCGAGCGCAAACGCGCCGAGGAAGCATTGCGCGCCAAGGAAGCCGAGTTAGAAGTCATCATCAGCCAGACGCCATTCATGCTCACGCGGTGCAGCCGCGACCTGCGGTATCGCTTTGTCAGCCCCGCCTATGCAACGATGCTTGGTCGCCGACCGGAAGAAATTGCCGGCAAACCCATCGTCGAAATCATCGGTGAAGCGGGCTTCAAGACGATTCTTCCGCACATGGAAAAAGTTCTCGCAGGCAGTCGTGTGAAGTATGAAAGCGAAGTCCACTTTCAGGAAGTCGGCTTGCGTTTCCTGCAAGTCAGCTACGTGCCGGAAATCGATGAGGAGGGCAACGTCAAAGGCTGGATTGCTTCGATTCTCGACTTCACTGAAGGCAAGCGCGCCGAAGATGAAATCCGCACATTGAATTTGCAGTTGCAACAGCGGGTCGCTGAATCAGAAACCCTTCTGGAAATTCTTCCGGTGGGAGTCTGGATTGGGAATAAAGACTGCTCGCAGATTACCGGCAACCGCGCGGGCTACGAAATCTTCGGCTTGCCCCCCGGCATCAACGCCTCTGTGACCGGCGCGCAATCGGAATTGCCGGAAGGGTTGCGGATTTTGGTGAACGGCGAGGAAGTGCCCTCGGAGGAGTTGCCGATGCAGAAAGTGGCGCGCACCGGCAAACCCTGGCGCAATTTCGAGCACGCCATCGTTTTCCCGGAGGGAGCAACCAAGACAATTTACGGCAGCGTGGCACCGCTGTTCGATGATCAGGGCGAGGTGCGTGGCGTGTTGGCGGCGTATATGGATTTTACCGAGCGCAAACGTGTCGAGGAAGAACGGGCTAAGCTGCTGGTCAGTGAGCGGGCGGCACGCGAGCAGGCAGAAGCAGCCAGCCGTGCAAAGGATGAATTCGTCGCCATGATCTCGCATGAAATTCGCTCGCCACTGAACGCCATTCTTGGCTGGGCGCAGATGTTACGAACGGGCAAGTTCAATCAGGCGGAAACGCAACGCGCCATCGCAACCATTGAGCGCAATGCGAGGATACAAGGACAACTCATTGAAGACCTGTTGGATATTTCGCGAGTCATCACCGGCAAGATGACCCTCACCGTCCGTCCGGTTGAGATTGCGCAGATTGTCGAAGCTGCCATCGAAACCATGCGCCCGGCTGCTGAGGCAAAGGCTATTCAACTCAATGTCCATCTTGAGCCGAAAGGTAGCCTGGTCTCAGGTGATCCCAACCGCTTGCAGCAAATTGTATGGAACCTGCTGGCAAATGCTGTCAAGTTTACCCCAAGTAACGGGCGCATCGAGGTCAAAGTAGATCACATAAATACTCACCTTCAGCTTACCGTGAGTGATTCAGGAGCAGGCATCAGCGCGGAATTTCTCCCCTTTGTTTTCGACCGCTTCAGTCAAGCCAGCACGGGCAGCGAGCGCCGCTATGGCGGGCTGGGCTTAGGGTTGGCAATCGTGCGACATCTGGTCGAATTGCATGGCGGCACCGTGCAGGTCGATAGTCCGGGCGAAGGACACGGGGCGACATTTACGGTGACGCTGCCGGTAAAGAGCCGGACGGGAGGCGATGAGTGAATTGGAGCGCACAAACACCAGCGCCGAGCAGGACGCCCTTGTCGCGGAGAAAACACGCCCACTGTTGTAGAGCGGTTTGCGATTGAGTTTACTCAGCCGCTTCCTCAACTTGAGTAAATCGTTTTGCAAACGGCTATAGTTCGCCAATCATCTCAAAGTTCCGCGCATCAAGTATCAGACAAGTTTGCTTTACGCCAATTTTGCCTCGATAGCAAAAGCATTTTCATTCTTTCAATTCCAAAAGCCGGAACCGAAGGCTATTGTCCCGCCGTTGATTTGGCATTTTCTTTGAGTTCCATTACCACCTTTTTGATTTTGCCGTTGAACGCAAAGGGCGATTGATAGGTTTCTACCACAGGGGTTGACGGGTCGCGCCCGATGGTCATCCCTTCGCTCAGTCCAAAAGTAATCGGCACGGTGCGCGGCACTAGCCCTTCGCCGACTTTTTTGTCGTTGATGAAAAGCGCGGCAACGCCTTTTGCGCCGCTTGCGGTAAATTCCATTCTGAGCGTCGCCATCCCGCTCGGCAGGGTTTCGCTTGAAGTCACCGTGTAGCGTTCAAGCCCGAAAAAGTTATAAGCGAAATTGAGCCGCCCTTTCTGCACAAAAAAGCTGAAGCCCGCAAACCTGCCGCCAAGCGCCAGCAATGCGCCTTCGGCGTTTTGCGGCATTTCCACTTCGGCAGTGATTTGAAATGAACGATTGCGGAAATTGAGCATATTGGCTCTCGGCACGGCGGACATTCCCGGCAAATAAGTCGCAACCGTCAACGGGCGATTGCTCGCCGGTTGTTCAAGCGCGCGAATGACGCCTCTATCATCAAGCGGCAGGACGTTATATTTACCGGCTTCCGCCCACCAACGCTCTTTCATCTCGCGCAACTTTTCAGGTTGCGCGGCGGCAAGGTCGTTCGCTTCGGAAAAGTCTTCATCAACTTTGTAGAGTTCCCATTTATCGTTCTCGAAATCGCTGCCGCGCTCATGCGAGACCACGGCTTTCCAACCTTTATGATAAATGGCGCGATGTCCGAGCATTTCATAGTATTGCGTTTCGCGACGACCCGGCGTCCTGGCATCACCAAACGTATACGCCAGGCTCACACCATCAAACGGTCGCTGGTCAACGCCGTTGACGGTTTTGGATTGCGCGATGCCAATGATTTCCAGAATCGTCGGCGTGATGTCAATGAGGTGATGATACTGCGAACGAATCGCGCCTCTATCTTTAATCAACTTGGGATAATGAATCATCATCGGGTCGGTGTTGGCTCCGGCGTGCGCCTCTTGTTTGTAGCGTTTGAACGGCGTGTTGCCAGCCATCGCCCAACCGAGCGGATAATGCGGATAGGTCAGCGGTCCGCCGAGTTCATCAATCATCTTCAAATTCATCGCCGGGTCTTCGGCAATCTGATTGAAGTAAAGCCCTTCGTTGAACGAGCCGGTGGCTCTGCCTTCTTGACTCGCGCCGTTATCGGAAACCACCACAATCAAGGTGTTCTCCATCAACTTGCGCTCCTCTAAAAACGCCAGCAATCGCCCGATGTGTTCATCGGCGTGAGTTAAAAATCCGGCGAAGACTTCCTGCATTCGCGCATACAATCGCTTCTCGTCAGCAGTCAATTCGTCCCACGCTTTAACGTCGGCATTGCGCGGCGCAAGCTGGGTATTTGGCGGCACAATCCCCATCTGCTTTTGTCTTGTCAAAGTCTCTTCGCGCACTTTGTCCCAACCTTTATCGAATTTGCCTTTGTAGATTTCGATATATTTTTTCGGGACGTGATGCGGCGCGTGCCCCGCGCCATAAGCCAGATTCATAAAAAACGGTTTGTCGGGATTGACCTGTTTTTGTTCGTTGATGAATTGAATGGCGCGGTCTGTGAGGTCTTCGGTCAAGTGATAACCGGCGCGGCGCGGCGCTTCGATGTGATGATTATCGTAAACCAAATCGGGAAACCATTGATTGGTTTCGCCGCCTAAAAATCCGTAAAATCGTTCAAACCCCATCCCTAAGGGCCATCGCTCAAAAGGTCCCGCATCGCTGGTTTCATCGGGCGGCGCTTGATGCCATTTGCCGACATAAAAAGTCGCGTAGCCGCTTTGTTTTAAAATCTCCGCGATGGTCGCCTGCGAGCGCGGCATTCTGCCGTCATATCCCGGATAGCCGGTCGCGGCTTCCGCGACTACGCCAAAATGATTGGCGTGATGGTTATGCCCCGTGAGCAAGCAGGCGCGCGACGGCGAACAAAGCGCCGTCGTATGAAAATTGTTATAGCGCAAGCCGCCCGCCGCGAGTTTATCGAGATTGGGCGTTTGAATTTCCGAACCGTAACAACCAAGTTGCGCAAATCCCACATCATCAAGCACCAGATAAATCACATTGGGCGCGCCTTGCGGAGCTTTCGCGGGAAGATTCCATTCGGGCTTCGATTCTTTGTAAGTGCGCCCGATGACCCCTTTATTCTGCGAGCCGCTTTGTTGTGTTGAAGCAGAGGTTTTAAAATGCACAGCAATAAGGCTCAAGAAAATTACGGCAAATGCGACAATCGCCGCCGGCAAAGCATTCACAGGCTTTCTGATGATCATAACTTTCCTCCGAAAAGGTTCGGGTCGTACAAAGCCAAATGGCAAACACGCTGCTTCCAGAAAGGGCGCGACGTTTTTCTGCTGTACGGTTTGATGTCTTGATTGGTGATTAAATCGTAATCGCGTCGTTACGTTGACGCAGTCTAATCCCGCGACTAGACTGCGTCAACGAGAAGTGAAAAATTTTTCAATCGCTCATCGCCCATGAAAAAGCCAACTAAAAGCGAAAAGCCTATTTCATCATCGCCTAAGATTTCGCTTTATGGCATCGCGGCGCTTCTGGGTTTAATCATCTTCGCCGCCATTTTAATTTTCAAAAACCGCGAATCATCAACCGCGAATCCAAATGCCAAATCACAAACTCAACATCACGCGACCCCACATCAGGCGACGCCGGGCGACGCTGCTGCATTGATGCGCGTCAATGATACGCCCGCGCCTGCCGATGTGCCTGAAGGCATGCGCTGGATTCCCGGCGGCACTTTTCAAATGGGCTGCAGGGATTGCGATATGCCCGACGCAGAGCCTTTGCACACCGTAAGCGTAGATGGTTTCTGGATGGACGCGACGCCGGTGACCAATGGCGAATTTGAAAAGTTCGTCAAAGCGACCGGTTACAAAACGATTGCCGAACGCCGCTTGCATCCCGAAGATTATCCCGGCGTTGACCCGAAAGACCTGGTGCCGGGTTCTGCGGTGTTTACGCCGCCCGCGCAAGATGTCGCGCTCGATGATTTCACACGCTGGTGGCGGTATGTGCCGGGGGCAAGCTGGCAACACCCGGAAGGCGCAAGTAGTTCAATCAACGGGCGCGAAGATCATCCGGTGGTGCATATCGCCTGGGATGACGCAATGGCTTATGCGAAATGGGCGGGAAAACGTTTGCCTACCGAAGCCGAGTTTGAATTCGCCGCCAGAGGCGGACTTGCCGGAGCGCCTTTCGCCTGGGGCGATGAACTCACGCCAAACGGCAAATGGGCTGCCAATATCTGGCAAGGTCGTTTCCCGGCAAACAACACCGGCGAAGATGGCTTCATCGGCACCTCGCCGGTCAGGGCTTTTCCGCCAAACGGTTTCGGCTTGTACGATGTCGGCGGCAACGTCTGGCAATGGTGCGCCGATTGGTATCGCCCGGATTATTTCGCTGAACTTGCCGCGCAAGGCACAGCGGTTAATCCGCAAGGACCCGCAACCAGTTTCGACCCCCAGGAACCTGGCGCGAAAAAGCGCGTGCAAAAGAGCGGTTCATTTCTGTGCAGCGACCAGTATTGTTCGCGTTTCTTTGTCGGCAGTCGCGGCAAAGGCGCGGTTGACAGCGGCAGTTCCAATGTCGGCTTCCGCTGCGCCAAATCTGCTAAAAACCGCTAGGGCATTGCCTGCACATCGTATTCAATACCACCTCGTCCCACCACTGAGTGAATTTGTTAATTCCCATTCTGCTTGACGAGCGCGTCGAATATTTTTTTCAAACTTATGGCGGCATTTCCGCTTACACGCTGCAATGCCGTTTCGGCGAATCAAGGCAGGCAAAGTCAACGAAAAAATTCCGTCATAATGACCGATGGATAAAAGCAGATGTGATTTTTTGTAAAAATTGCGACCTTGCAAGCTGGCATAAACGTTGCTCAAGTATTTTCGTCAGGCTTATTTGGCGCACATTTTTGCGAAACGAAAATCTTTATGAGCGTCAGTTATTCGATTTAAAACTCGCTGGCGGCACAACCGATTTGACAGTGGTTCGCAAAGGCAAAAGCCGGATTAAATTAATTTTAAGTGTAAGATTATGATGACGATTCCCTTCTTCCGCTACCCTAATCTCGTTAAGGTCTGCTCTATCTTAATCGTCTTTGCATTATTGCTTTCATCCGTTCAAACCAATCGCGCGCAGGCTGAACCTGCGGTTCTCAATAAATTAACCACCGTGCTACAACAGGAATTGACGGCGGTCAATCAACTCATCTGGTCGGATGCCACCAATCAGCGCGTGCGCGTAATCGTCCAAACCAACGGCTTGGTTTCAACAACCTTGCTCACTCTTGTCAACTTGCTGGGCGGCAATGTGGTGCGGCGTTTTTCGTCAATCAACGGCATGCTGGTTGAAATGCCAAAAAACAATTTGTTGACGCTTGCCGCTAATCCGACCGTCGAAAGAATCAGCGCCGATCATTTAGCCATACGAACCGCAAGTCACCTCGAAGCCACCACCGGCGCGGATAAAACCCGAACGCAGGGATTTCTTGGAAGCTTTAACGGCTTGGATGGCAGCGGCATCGGCATTGCTGTTCTCGATTCCGGGATTATGGCAAGCCACAATGATTTTGATAATGCGCTCGGCTTGTCGCGGGTGACCGGCTCAGTTGATACGGTTTCCAGCAATTCTCGATTGGCGCTGTTTGAAAATCTGCTCAACCTGCCGCTGCTGTCCGGTCTTTTCGGCAACAGCGACAGTTATGGACATGGCTCACACGTTGCCGGAGTCGCTGCCGGACGTTCACAGGCAAATGGCTCGGGGCGCGGGTTTATGGGAGTTGCGCCGAATGCCAATTTGATTGATGTTCGGGTGCTTGACGGGTACGGCATCGGACAGGTAAGCGATGTCATTGCCGGGATTGATTGGGTAATGGCGAATCGCGGGCTTCGTAATATCAAGGTCATGAACCTGAGCCTCGCGGCTCCGTCAACCGAATCTTATGTGACTGACCCGTTATGTCGCGCCGTGCGTCGCGCTGTAGCTGCGGGCATCACGGTTGTGGTCTCTGCGGGCAATTTCGGGCTGACCGAAAATGGCTTGGAACGTTATGGCAGCATTGCTGCGCCAGCCAACGACCCAACGGTTATCACGGTCGGGTCAGCCAATACGCGGCAAAGCGATGGACGGGATGATGATGCAGTCAATCATTTCAGTTCACGCGGGCCGACGCGCAGTCATGCGCTTGCTGCCGATGGTCAAACGCAGTATGACCACCTGCTTAAACCCGACCTGGTCGCGCCGGGCAATCGTATCGTCGCCGCTGAATCGCGCAATAATTATTTAGCCACTCATCATCCTTCTTTGCATGAAAGCGGTTCGGGAAGTAATGCGTTTATGGAACTCAGCGGAACCTCGGTTGCCGCACCAGTAGTTTCCGGCGCAGTTGCCTTGTTGTTACAAAAAAATCCGGGGCTGACGCCGCCGCTCATCAAAGCCATTTTGCAATACACCGCCCAGCAATTACCCAATGCCAACATCTCGCAGCAGGGCGCAGGGCTTTTGAATATCGAAGGCGCGGTGCGGCTGGCTGGCGCATTGCGCACCGACATTGCTTCATCCGTCAATTCAGGAAGGCTTCAAGTCGGAAATTCGCTGATGCGCGCGGGTACGAGCTTTCCTGTGCAGACTTCAACCCTGGCGGGACAAACTTTCAACTGGGGAAGATATATCTTTGCAGGCGGTTCGCACGTTCTTGCGGGCGCTGAATTATTCCGCCGCTACCAGGCGATTTATCATCCGGCTCTGGTTTGGGTACGCAATCGCGTCACCTTAAACGAAAATCCGGTCGCTGACACTTCACTCATCAGCGCAGGGGTCATCAATGCCGATGCGCTCGGTCATCCGTATAGCGTCTTCACCTCAGGCACGGCGCTCAGTAACGGGGTCGCGATGGGGCAAGGACTCACACTTGCCGAAGGCATCGTCATCAGTGAAGGGTTGACTCTGGCAGAAGGTTTAACTTTGGCAGAAGGCTTGACGCTTGCCGAAGGACTCACACTTGCCGAAGGCTTAACCTTGGCTGAAGGGTTGACGCTGGCGGAAGGTTTGACCCTGGCTGAAGGATTAACTCTTGCCGAAGCCTATGCACTTGGTGAACAATGAGAAAATCCTGAATAGTCCTGCCCCCTTCTTACTCACCACCAACTAAAAAAGCAACCCATGCGATTGATAGACATGTCTGACTACAATTTGCGCGCCCGTGTCTACTGGTGGGCAACAACCTCTCTGGGAGGTTTGGCAATTGGCTTTTCGCTTGCGGGATTAGCCAGTCTCAGCGTCACAGAGTTTTTGAAACTGGTTGTTGTGGTGGTGATGGTCGCTTTTATCAGTTTTTCTTCGATTCGCGTTCCCGGCACGCAGGTCTTAATTTCACCGGGCGATATATTCGTATTCTTAGCGGCGCTCTTTGGCGGGTTGCCAAGCGCCATGCTGGTTGCGGTCACCGATGCATTCCTGGGGTCATATCGGGTGTCGCGGCGCTGGACCAGTCGTCTGGGTGGTCCGGCGTTTACGGCGATTGCCCTTTTCATTTCCGTCAATCTCTTTCAACGATTGCTGAACTGGTTGCCGCAATGGGGATTATCTTATACCGCGACGCTACTCACCTCGCTGTTATTTTTTTCAACCACTTATTTCGTTCTCAGCTCTTTTCTGCTGACGCTGCTGCACGCGCTTAAAAAACAGGTCTTGCCGTTTAAACTCTGGTGGACAAATTATTCGTGGACAGGATTGACATTTGCAGCCAGCGCCTCGGCAGCCGGACTCATTTATCTGGCGAGTAAAGAATATGGCATCGCGCCGATGATTGCTGCCGCGCCGATTGTGGCGACGATTTTTGCGACCTGTCATTTCTATTTCAAACAGGCGGATGAACGGGCGCGGGCAACACGCGAGCGCATCGAAGCCGCCGAAGCGCAAGTCAAACAGGCAAAATTGCATGCCCAGGAACTCGCCGAAAGTGAAGAGCGGTTTCGTAGCGCCTTCAATTACGCCGCCATCGGCATGGCGCTGGTTGCGCCCGATGGCAAATGGCTACAGGTCAATCCGGCGCTCTGTAAAATTCTCGGATTTTCCGAAGCCGAATTATTGGCTACGAATTTTCAAACGCTGACCCATGCGGATGACCTTGAAAGCGTCAGCCGCCACATCGCTCAACTGTTCATCGGTCAGGCTTCCATCAATCCGATTGAAAAACGCTATGTGCATAAACTGGGATATACGGTGTGGGCATCGCTGAGCGCCTCAATCGTGTGTGATGCAAAAACCAATTCGTCCCGTTTCATTTTTCAGATTCAAGACATCACTGACCGCAAACGCGCCGAAGAGAAACTGGCGCACGATGCTTTTCATGATGCGCTCACCAGTTTGCCGAATCGCGCCCTATTCGTTGACCATTTAAAAATGGCGATGGCGCGCGTTGAACGCCATACCGGACAATTGTTCGCCGTACTGTTTTTGGATTTTGACCGCTTCAAAGTCATCAACGACAGTCTCGGTCATGGGGTCGGCGACAAATTACTGGTGATGATTGCGCGCCGTCTGGAAGGTTGCCTGCGACCAGCCGACACCATCGCCCGGTTGGGCGGCGATGAGTTCATTATTTTATTGGAAGACCTCAAAGGCGCAGATGAAGCCACACGGTTTGCCGAACGTTTGCAAAAGGCTGTGAGTGCCCCTTTCGACATTGACGAACATGAAATTTTCATTTCCCTAAGCATCGGCATCGCCCTCGGCAACAACGATTATCATAAACCCGAAGAGATTTTGCGCGATGCCGACACGGCAATGTATCACGCCAAATCATCGGGCAAAGCCCGCTACGCGACATTTGACCGCGAGATGCACACGCGCGTTTTGAGACGATTGCAACTTGAAACTGATTTGCGTCATGCGGTTGAACGCGGTGATTTCTTTGTGGTCTATCAGCCGATTGTCTCCTTGAAGACCGCTCAACTCATCGGCTTTGAAGCGCTGGTGCGCTGGCAACACCCGGAGCGCGGGTTGATTAGTCCCGCCGAATTTATTCCGCTTGCCGAAGAGACCGGTTACATTTTGCCCATCGGTCAATGGGTGCTTGAGCAAACCTGCCAGCAGATGCGTAAATGGCAAACCCAGGCAGAGGGGAAACTCCCATTAACCGTCAGCGTCAATATATCCGGCAAACAACTGGCGCAGGAAAATATCGCCGAACAGGTCGAGCAAATTCTCAAACAATCCGGCGTTGACCCGCGCCAGATCAAACTTGAAATCACCGAAAGCGTGGTGATGGAAAATATCGAAAGCGCCACACAAACCCTCAATCAATTGCGTGCCCTGGGTCTGCAACTGAGCATTGATGATTTTGGCACGGGCTATTCCTCACTGAGTTACCTCTATCGTCTGCCGGTCGATACCTTAAAGATAGATCGTTCATTCGTCATTCAAATGATGAAAAGCAGCGACAACGCCGAGATTGTCCGCACCATCGTTTCGCTTGCCAAAACCTTAGGCATGAGCATCATTGCCGAAGGCGTAGAGACTCCCGAACAGCTTGAGCATTTGCAAAAACTCGAATGCGATAACGGTCAAGGCTATTTGTTTGCGAAACCCTTGAGCCTTGAAGATGCGACGCATCTGGTTAATCAGCTTCACACCTGGCAGGCGTTCGAGATCTTTGCCAAGTTGCCTTTCCATAAAGATGTCGAAAATCTCCCTGTGAACAAATACACCATGTAATCGCCCAACCCTTTCCCGGCAAGGCTTCTCAACTTCACCTCATCCATTTGACTGTGTAGTTGCTTCACTCTTGTGTACGCGCTACACACCATCACGTAAATTAAATTCTTGAAGGGTTTATTGACTTCCGGTGAAAACCCGGTCGCCTCGGCGTGTAGCTGCTACACACCTGTATGAAAACCGCCTTCAGGTCTAAGTTGTTGATTTTAAAACTGTGGTCATCAAGCTTGAGGTTTTTTGATTGTGGTACGGTCGTTGCCATAGGGATAGGCGTAACCAAGAGATAAAAGCTCAGAGTTATAAACGCGACAAAGCTTTTAACCCATTAAACTTGAATTGAATTAACAAGGAGATAAAAAATGATTAACCAAAGAACTGACCTCGAAGGCGTGATGGTTGATGACCTCAATATCGAAGAGATGGAAGAAGTGATTGCTCCGGGCTTAACCTTAGCCGAATAAGCGAAGCACAAAATTTATCTCAACCTTCATAAACATTGCCCGAACAACAAGCAAAGCGGTCAGATGATGAACCTGACCGCTTTGCTTTTGAAAAACCACAAGGCTTTCGACAACCGCCATTGAACGAACGAAACACCCGGATTAAATCGACAACGCTCAATTCAAATTATCGCACCAGATGAAATTCGGTTTGGCGTTTGAGTATCCACGAAAATTTGCCCTGCGCATCAATCATGCCGTCTTCTTCCTCGCCGACGAATAATTCTTTGCCGCCCCATTCGGCAACCGGCGTGGTCGCTTGCAGTTCGATTGAAAACCAGGTGTTTGGCAATATCAACACATCGCCGCGACCGGGCACGCCTTGTTGCCGATCCCAAAGTCCAATCAACGGTCCCGCGCCATGTCCGTGGTCGCCAATCGGATGCGTATAAATCGTGCCGTTGATGCCCTCTTTTTTCATCTCGGCGAGCGCCTCTTGCAACACGTCATTGCCGCTGCGACCCGGCTTGATTCGTTCAATTAAAATTTCCTGCAAGCGATTGGCATTGGCTAAGGCTTTCTTGATGCCTGCCGGTACGTCGGTTTCGCCTTCGCGCAAAACATAGCCCATGTGTTGGGTATCCGTATTGAGGCGCATGGCGGTGATGCCGAAATCGACGTGCAAAACATCGCCGCGTTCGATGATGACAGGCGCGTCCTCCGAGAGCATGCGCACACCGGCTTTTGCAGGCTTTTGCACGCGAATGGACGGTTGAAACCAGGTGCCGAGTCCCAAATCATTTACCTGTTGACGCAGCCACCAGACCACATCTTCATTGGTGGTTTTGCCCGGCGTGATGACTTCATTGGAAAAGGCGCGGGCGATGAGTGAGTGAACAATCTCCATCATCTGTTTATAAATCGGCAACATCTCCGGCAACCGAATCGAGACGTATTCGAGCGCCAGATTTTCGGCGCGCACCAGACGTTTCAAATATTCGGCGGGTAAAATCGTTTCGAGTTTTTCGCGTTCGCCTGCCGACAGTCCATCGGCAAAAGCGTGCGTATGCGAAATATTGACGGCGATGGTGGCGGGCTTGCGTTCTTCAATCAATTTGCGCAGCAGCACCCATTGCCCTTCGCCATAGATTTCGCGGTTTTCAACTTCGGGGTCGCGATAGACGGTGTAGAGTCCGCCCTGCGAGCCGCCGCCAAGCGCCAGGCGTTCGACGCCTTTTTCTTCGCCGCGATCAAAGAAGATATAAATCGTGCGCCGCCTTGCGGCAAACATGGTTGGCGAGACCAGCGAATCAAAGACCGGGTCTTCATTATATTCGCGACAAATCACCAGCCACATCTGTACGCCTGCTTTGCGCATCAGCGTTGGCAAGACACGCTCAAGTCTCAGTTTCAACCATTGCTGTTGAATGGCTGCCTGTTCACGAAGCGGCGGCAGCATTTTTGGAGAAAGAATCGGCTGAATTGGCGAGAATCGGGGTGGTTGATCTGATGCAACGGACGTTGGCTTGCGTTTGATTTTTGAACCTTGAGCCAATGTTGAAAGTGATAGGATGATAGCTAACCAAAGTATCAAAGCGATGATTCGTTTTGTTCGTTTCATTCTTCACCTATTCATTTTAATTTTAACCAGATGGAAATGGATGCTGCGCCGACAAGCAAAATGCCCAGCAGAGAAATCAGATTAACACTCAACACGCCGCCAAATGAAATCGGCGTTGCATCGGCTAACCTTTTGGCGAAGCCCCAACTCACAAGCGTGGATAAGGTGAGCGTCCCCAGCAAAGCGATAATGATGTACGTGATAAGAATTGGCGTGGCGCGCGATTCGCTGAATCCGTTAAGCGCAATCAACAGAAAGATGCCGCCGAGAAAGCCGATGGCAAGCGCGACAATCATGGTGACGGAAGCGATGACAAAGAGTTTCATCCACATTGCAGAACCGCCTTTTAAATTGAGAATTCCTGAATTCCCTGATGGCGAATTTTTTTTGGCTAAGGAAATTTCAAACAGCGGGATGATACTAAACTTTTTTGTATCTCGCGCCTGTTGAAAAAAATCACCTGAGAGATGGTAAATCAAAAGAGGTCTGGTTTATTGCCAGACCTCCATAAAAACGCTGAGTAGATTGGTCAATTTATGGCGCGGGTCGCATCGAGGTGGTATTTTCGCCGAGAATCGCCGTCGCGGCGCTCGGTTTGCCATCCGCTAACAACGTGCCATCAGCAAGCAAAGTGCCGTCTGCGAGCAAGGTTCCATCGGCAAGCAGAGTGCCGCTTGCGAGCAAGGTTCCATCGGCAAGCAGAGTGCCGCTTGCAGTCATCACCCCGTCGCTGTTTTGCACGCCGCTGGTTGTCAGTCCATCGGCGCGGGTGATGTTATCACCACTGATTTCCGTGCCATCCGCCAACAGCGTTCCGCTCGCATAAACGCCCTGCCATTGGGTCATCAATTCGCTGCCGTACAGAAAACAATAATCCGTAATCACGCCCTGTCCCCAGTAACAGGTCTCTCCGACAATGCTACTGGCTTGCGGGTTGGGTAAGGCGCTATTTAACATCGCCGCACCGTTGGTTAAATCGCTCAGGTTGGTTTTCACCAGACAAGCAATGCGCACAGCGCCATCAATGTTCAATTGTCCAGCGCCCTGTTCCAGCGTATTGAACCCGCGAATCGGTTGCGCCGTGTACATTAAAATCGCTTTCACCAGACTCGGTGTGAGGTAAGGGTTGGCTTGTAACATTAAAGCCGCAGCCCCCGACACCACAGGCGCAGACATCGAGGTGCCGCTCAAATACATAGTGCCGATAGGGTATTGATAGGTAATCAATCCGCCCAGCGCCGTGATGGTTGAGTTGCTGGCAACTTTCAACGAGGGATATTGATTGACCAAAGTATTTTTAAGCGTGCTGAGCAATCCGCCTGAAGGTTTGCCTAAAGCCTGTGCCGCAATCAACCGGTTACCGGGCGCAACCAAATCGGGTTTGATTAAATTGTCATAATGTTTGACGCCCGCCGAGTCCGTATAAAATCCTCGCGTCGGTCCCCGCGAACTAAACGATGCTACCCCGTCATCCGAACGCCCATCGGTTCCCAGCGTGTTCGATGCGCCGACGGTGATAACCGAGGGGTCAATGCCCGGTGAATGAATCGCCCCATAAACTTTTCCGCCTTGCGAATCTTTCCCGTAATTGCCAGCGGCGGCGACCACCACAATGCCTGCGTTGAAAGCCCGACGCGCCGCCAGACATAGCGGGTCGGTGCGATAACTATCAGTTGGCGCAGTGCCCAAACTCAAATTGATCACCCGAATGTTGTAGGTCGCTTGATTGGCGATGCACCAGTCGAGCGCCGCAATCAACCCGCTGGCGATTCCCTGCCCGTTATCATCCAAAACTCTCAGGTTGATGAGTTTGGCATCCGGCGCAATACCTGTGTAATAGCCGTTGGAAAAATCGGATTTGCCGATGATCAGCGAAGCGACATGGGTGCCGTGTCCATAAATGTCATAAGCAGAGGCGCTGCTTGCTGTAAACGACCGCGCCACCGGCACCACATCGGAAGTTCCGCTTTCGGAATTCAACACGCTCAAATTTGAAGTGACAAAACCGCTCGCCGTCAGCGACCGATGATAGGCATTGATGCCGCTATCAATGACGGCGATGCCGACGCCGCGCCCGGTCAAAGTGGTTCCGCTGACGACAGACCGCGCCTGCGCTGCGCCGGTTGTGATTTCCAGATGACCTAAAAATTCCAACGGGCGGTCGGGACTGATATAAGCGATTTCCGGGTCACTTTCGAGTTCACGAATTTTCGATAGCGGCAATTCCGCAGCAATGAGTCCCAGGCGATTAAACGATTTATGCACACGCCCGGCAAGCGTTTGAATTTTTGCGGTTAGTGAAGCGGCGCGCATTTGATTGGCTCGCCTTTCCGTGGCAAACATTTCATCGCGAACCTCTGCGCTCACCTGATCGGCGAGTTGATGATTAAGCGGCGTGACGCTTCGCAATTGCACGATGACGCGCTCACGTTTATCGGTTTTTAATTTGCGCGAAACTTTTTCGATAGCTTCTTCGATGTCGGGAGCGATTTTATGAATGGCGTTGAGGGGTTCAAAATTGCGTTGCTGTAGATGCGCGGACGCTAACTCGGCACGCTGCGCCGAAAAAAGTTTTGGTGTCAGTTCAAAGGCAAAAATGCCGATGATAAAGGTGGTGACAATAGTCTTGAAGACCAGGTTTGCTCTCTTTTTCATGAACAATACCTCACGTGGCCATGATGAATGAAAAGCAAAAAGTTATTGCGGGTAAAGTCGTGCCAGGGTGACATCCCAATGTTCCATTGATATGAAAATACCCCTAGAGACACCGATATCCAGTGAGCTTTAAAACCCTGATTCGATTTATTGATTGAAATGTTATTCGACCCGATTTAGCGGGGTCTTTCCAAACCTTGAAACCCGACTACCCTGGATGAATAAACCCTTCAGCAGCTTCTAAAAGTGGCTGGGAGGGATAGCGACTTTAGTATGAAGATTGAATCCACCTTGTGAAGCATTGCAAAACTTCTGCAATTTTAAAGAATCAACAAAACTGGGAAGAGCAACCGTTGTTCCAGAGAAAAGAAGTAATTGATGAATCACCTAACTCTGCTATTTCCATTTGAATCTTTTGCTGTTTGTTATGCTGCCTTCGCAAAGTTGTCAGCAACCAAAGTCAAAATGAATTTCCTGGCTGACTGAGTTCAATTAAAATGACTGGGAAAATCAACCGCCGGCATTTTTTCCAATCCGCCATTCCGCTTCAAAGGCTTGCGAATTACCAAGTTTTAAATGAATGCTGGTCAAGGCAGGATGCCGCAGGAAGCGTCTATCGGAAAGCAAACCCGAATATGGATTAGTAAATATTTACTCTTGAAAAGTATTGCTATTTTTCATTCATAAAATTTGAAGGATGCTTGAAAGAATCCAGCTTGATTTTCTTCCAAGCATCCTTCTTCGGTTTGATTGCGTTCAACAATCGTTTAATTACTTTGTCACGATGCCAAGTTGCCAGAATAAAAACGTCAGGTTATCGGCAGCATCTTCAATCTGTTTAGTTACAGGGAGCCCCCCCGAATGTCCGGCTTTGGTATCGTAATGCAGAAGAATCGGTTTATCGCCGCCGGTTGACGATTGCATCAATGCTGCCATTTTTCTGGCGTGCAGCGGCGCAACCCGCGTGTCACTGTCACCGGTGGTAAACATCACTGCGGGATACTTCACACCTTTTTTGACATTGTGATAGGGCGAGTATTTCAAAATGTATTTGAACTGTTGCGCGTCTTCCGACGAACCGTATTCGGGAACCCAGAATCGCGCCACTAAAAAATTCTGATAGCGAATCATATCCAGCAGCGGCACCGCGCAAATCACCGCTTGATACAAATCGGGTCGTTGGGTCATCGCCGCGCCGACCAGTAGTCCGCCATTTGAACCGCCCGAAATCGCCAGCTTCGATGAATTGGTATATTTGTTTTGAATCAACCATTCAGCCGCCGCGATAAAATCGTCAAAGACGTTTTGTTTATTTTCGAGCATTCCGGCTTTGTGCCACTTCTCGCCAAATTCACTGCCGCCGCGCAAATTGGGAACCGCGTATACGCCGCCCATCTCTGCCCAATAAGCCGCCAGCGCCGAAAAACTTGGGCTGAGGCTGACATTGAATCCGCCATATCCGGTCAAATAAACCGGACGGTTGCCATCGAGTTGCAAGCCTTTTTTGTAAATCAAAAACATCGGAACCCGTGTGCCGTCTTTTGAGGCATACCACACCTGTTTGACAGCAATCATCGCGCTGTTGACCGGCACTTTGATTTTCGCAAACACCGTTTGTCTTCCGGTTTTCACATCATAGCGATAAATCGTTGTCGGTTGCGCGAATGAATTGAAGGTATAAAAGGCTTCCGATTTCGCCCAATCACCAATCATGCCGCTGGATGAGCCGATAGCCGGAAAGCGAATCTCTTTGATGAATTTTCCCGTCGGCTCATAGACTTTCAAACGCGAAGAAACATTCTCCAAATAATTGACGAACAATTTTCCGCCGACCATCGAAAACCCGTTCATTACAAATGGCTGTTCGGTAATGACGACTTTCCAGTTGTCTCTATCGGGCTTGTGCAAATCAATTTCAAGCAAGCGATAATTCGGCGCTTTCCAGTTGGTTTGCACATACATCTTGTCACCGGCAATAGTCGGCGCAAAACTGCCTTTCATATCTTTGATAATGGGTTTGATTTCGCCGCCTTCGGCAAGGTTTTGCACCCAGACTTCGACTTTGTCAGCCGCCGAACCGTAAAAGACATTGATGAGCAAGTAGCGTCCGTCTTCGGAAAGCCCCGCGCCGATGATGTAACCTTGATCATAACCATCGCCGAAAATTTTTGTATCCTGTTTACTGTCGGTTCCCATCCGGTGATAAAAAACCCTTGGACCTTTTTTGCCGAACTGCGAATAATAGAATCCGCTCTTATCGGGTTTCATCGAAACCCCGAAATAACGGCTCTCTTCAAGCATATCGGACAAATCCTTGCGGGTATCGACATCCATGACCTTTACGGTCACTTCGTCTTTGCCGCCCTGACGTATGCCATAGATCATCAGTTTGCCGTCTTCGGAAATATCGAGCAGCGAATAGGAGATGGTGTTATCGGCGCTTGCGCCGTTGGGGTCAAGCAGAACTTCATCTTTGCCCGTCTGCCCTTTGCGCATATAGATGACCGATTGATTCTGGTCGGCGCGACGTTTCGAGAAAAAGTAACGTCCGCCTCTTTCGGTCGGCACCCCCTGAGTATCGATTTTAAAAAGTTTTTCGAGACGCGCTTTGATGGCTTCGCGTTCGGGTCGGGCATTCAGCAGCGAATTGGTGTAAGCGATTTGCTCGTTGAGCCAGGCGCGGGTTTCCGGCGCGTCCTGGTCTTCGAGCCAGCGATAAGGGTCTGTGAGGGTGACGCCGTGAATGGTTTCCGTGACATTATCAACACGAGTCTTCGGGTACATTTTGTGTTCCTGTGCAGTGGCGATAAAACTCATCTGTAACATCAAACAGAGCAAAACGAGGGTGATGAAATGTAAAAATCTATTTCGCATAGTGTTGCCTCCTTTGAAATTTTCTCAAGGCTTTTGAACCGCAGAGGATTTCTCTGCGGTTTTCATGCTGGATTTCTTTTCAGTTTAATTTTGAAAACGACGCTTACGGTCGCTCCTTGCCTTCGAGCAATTTGGTCGCCGCGTCCAACTGTGCAGTCAGCCATTGCAACGCGGCGCTGACATTTTTCATTTGCGGTTCGATTTCGTTCCACTTTTTCTCTTCCAGAGCTTCGCGCACGCCGGGAATGGTTTTCACACCGTAGCCCGTATAAAAGCCCGGCGCGTACAACTGATGCCGGAACCACGGGCGACGCGGCAACCCCTGCTCATTGGTTAGTTTCCTTTCCGATTGATAGAGCAATTGATTTAACGCTCTGGCATCTTTGACCGCAGCGAAATTTGCGGCGCTGGCTTTCTGCAAAGCCGCTTCGTAAGCTTTGGCTTTTTCCGTGAGGTTGGCGATTGCCGATTTGAGCGGCGCAAAATTCACAGGCTTCGTGGCACTCGTTCTCGCCGCCAGGGTTTCTAATTCATTCGCGTAACGGGTGACGGTATCTGCCAGATTGGTAAACTCAAACGGCAAGACATCGGCGCTGGCAAGCCGCATAAGCAACGTGCCATTAAATTGCGCCAACCCCCGTCCATATTCAAACGTGCCATCGGAAAATCGCGTATACCAGGTGAAGGTATCGTAAATCGAATGATAGATGCCGCCGCCCGCTTCGCCGCCAAATCCCGTATTCATCGACGCGATGCCCAGATGTTGAATGAACGGCGTGTAATCGGAACCCGAACCGAGCGCGCTGATACGCAAATCCTGACGGCTGCTCAATTCTTTTCGGTCGTCATCGTTGCGCGCCATTCGTGAACGTTGCTCGCGCATCGCTTCCAATACGCTTTTACTCGCACGCGGTTGCGTGACATCGCGCGCCACTTCATTAATCAAACGTTCAAGCGTATGCGAACCGCCCGCGCCGAGCGTGCCTTTGCTGGTGCTGTCGGAATTCAAATAGGCAACACACTTTTGCGCGAGTTCCGCGGCATGATGCTCGACCCACTCGGTTGAACCAAGCAGAGCAGGTTCTTCGCCGTCCCATCCGCAAATAATAATTGTGCGTTTCGGTCGCCACCCTTGCTTGAGCAATTCGCCGAATGACCGCCCGACTTCAAGCACGGTTGACATGCCACTCACCGGGTCGTCCGCGCCATTCACCCAGGCATCGTGATGATTGCCGTAAACAATCCATTCGTCCGGGTAAGCGTTGCCTTCGATTTTTGCGACCACGTTATAAAGCGTTTTGATTGACCAGTCAAATTTGAGTTTCAAATGAATTTTGGTTGCGCCGGGTCCGACGTGATAAGTAATCGGCAACGCGCCGCGCCAACTTTCAGGAGCGACTCGTCCCGCAAGCGATTTCAGTAGCGGCAGCGCATCGCCGTAAGAAATCGGCAGCACTGGAATTTTCATAATCACTTCGGCGTCTTCGCGTTTTAAACGTTCGGCATTTTTGGTCGCGCCGATGTTTGGGGTGAGCGGGTCGCCCGGATGAATCGGCATATCCATCACCGAACCGCGTTGCACACCGACATCAGGGCGATATGGACCTTGCGGATAAACATCGCCTTGATAATAACCATCGTCCTTCGGGTCTGAATAAATCAAACAACCGATTGCGCCGTGTTCATAAGCAACTTTCGGTTTGATGCCGCGCCAGCTTGCCCCATATCGCGCAATGACGATTTTGCCTTTGACATCAACGCCCATCTTCGCCAGTTCGTCATAGTCTGCGGGCACGCCATAATTAACGTAAACCAATTCGCCGGTGACATCGCCGTCTGCGGAATAGGCATTGTAGGTTGGCAATTGATTGGCGTCCGACGAATCGGGGTCTTCGGCTAAAACCGGCTCTTTCAGTTGGGCGGTGAATTTTGTGGGCGCAACCATTTCCAGAACGCGCTCAACTGGCGTGGGAAAGAGCACATCGAATTCTTCGAGTTCGGCTTTGAATCCCCACGAACGAAACTGGTCGCGCATCCATTCGGCGTTTTGTTTGCCATAAGCCGAGCCGATGTGATGCGGTTCGGCGGAAAGCCGTTTCATGTTGTCGCGCAAGGTTTCCGGTTTCGGAATGGCGCGCATTTTTTCTTCCCAGTTCGTCTGCGCTTTGGCGTTTTCAGCGGTAAAGCCGCGCAGGGTTTTCCCGCTTTGTTGTGCTGAAACAGCGGGTAAGATGAAGTTGATGACAAGAATAATAACGAAAAACCCGTTGGTGATTTTTTTATTCGATAATTGGCGCATGATTTCCTCCTGATGTGGACGGCAAGTATATCGGGCGGGTGTGAAAGGGCGCAACGTCGCCTGCCAATCCTTGTGAAAGGGCGCACGCCTGCCAACCCTTGCGGTCTGGTTTTATAGGAAAGCCCAGTGGTGGTATATTGACCGCACTACTTCTTCATTGAAATGAGGTGCTGTATGAAAACTGCTTCTCGATTTTTTGCTCTCGGTTTGCTTCTGTGTTTGAGTTCAATCGTTCAGGCGCAATCTCCTGAAACCACCGTTCCTATCACCAACACTGGACGCTCAGGAGGTGGCACAGGGGCGATTACCGGCAGAGTGGTTTTGCCTTCGGGGCATCCGGTTAGCAACAGCGTTCGCATTCGGCTATCGAATCTGCGCGATGAAGGCATGGATTTGTTTACCGATAATAGTGGGAATTTTGTCTTTCCGAATCTTGCGCCCGGCAATTACACCATCGAAGCCATCGGCGACAACAAGCTTTATGAACCGGCAGTTGAACAGGTGTTGTTGTTGCGCGGCATGCGCGCTATGGTGGTTGTGCATTTGCGCGAAAAAGTCAATGCCAACGCCTCGAAAGGCAAAGTTATTTCCGCAGCCGAAGTTGATGTCAACATTCCCGAAGCGGCGCGCAAAGAATATAACGCTGCAACCAAACTGGTTACCCAAGGCAATCTCGAAGGGGCTGTCGAACATTACCAAAAAGCCATTGCCATTTATCCGGCATACCTTACCGCGCGCAATGATTTGGGTTCACAGTATTTGAAATTGAAAAAAATTGATGAAGCCATTGAACAGTTTGAAGCGGCGATTGAACTCAACCCGAAAGCCTTCAACCCGCAATTGAATTTAGGCATCGCGCTCATCAAACAGAAAAAATATCTGATTGCGATAGACCACCTGCAACAGGCGCTCACGATTGATAGCAGTTCGGCAGCCGTGCATTTATATTTAGGCATAGCCGCCGTTGAAACCGATGAACTGGAAACCGCCGGGCGCGAGTTGAACCTGGCAATGTCAATGGGCGGCAAAGAATTTTCCATCGGTCATTTTTACCTGGCGCAGGTGCATATGAAAAACGCTGACCGCGAAGGCGCAATCAATGAATTGAAAATTTTCATTGAGAGTACGCCAGCAAGTGAAGAAACCGCCCGCGCCAAAGAATTATTGAAAGTTTTAAGCGAAGGATAAAGGTAAAAGCAAAATCATGTCCAACCAAGCGGACGAATGTGGTTGAAGTTAATCACATCTATACTTTTCTTTTGTAGGTATTGCGATAGCTTGAAATCATCAGTCAGGACAAGGTATTTATCTTTCGACAAATCGAATATGCAGGAATCGGTGAGACCTACTTTGACGAATTCCTCGATTTTAATCGCTTCCTGGCTGGCAACGTAGTGCTCCTCAAGAGTTGAAATCTCGCTCACGAAATGAGTGAAGAATTCAGTTTTGAAAGGCTCGCCGAGTTGTCCTGAAAGATTGCTAACTTCAGTCAAAATATTTGGCGTAGTAATAATTTTTTTGAAGGAGTGAAGTAAGTCTATTAAGAGTTCATAGTCCTCGATTACAAATTGGCGGGTACGTTTAAATTTAGAAATCTGATTAGGGTCGCAGCGTCCGATGAAATAGAGTAAAAGAACATTGGTATCAATTAAAATTCCTTTCTCAACATAGCGAGAAATCAAATTTTTAATCCACTCAATCATACCTTCCTTATTTTCATCGAACGAACGGTTCCGCTATCAGCCTCAATCTCAAACGTCTTATAGTCCCTCTCATAACTTTTAGAACGAAGCGCAACATCTAAGATGTTGGCTGCTTCAACAGGACGCGTGAATCCTATCGTTATACGCCAATATTTTTTGTCATCCGATAATTCGACTTCCTCAAGTAAAATATCTTTGAACTGATCTTTAGCGGTGCTATAAAAATCTGACAAGTTATCTAAGGCAATACTTACGGCTTCTTTTACACCAATCATAACAACCTCGCTTTAAAAATCTCTGTGCGAGTTTGATTGTGGATGAAGCGGTTTTTAGTTTCAAGGATTTCTTTTCTAAAAACGGCTTCATCGCAGGTAAATGCTTGCGCTCCGGTTTTGCCTTTTTACTTTTACCTTTTAACTTTTCTATTGTCCGGCTTTTTCCTGAGCCGGGGCTTTCAAATAAGTCTCGAACCACCCTAAGACCGTGTCATACCAAAGCTCGGAGTTTTGTGGTTTCAAAATCCAATGACCTTCGTCCGGGTAGTACAACAACCGCGACGGCACGTTTTGCAGTTGCAAAGCGGTAAATAACTGCAAGCCTTCGGTGACCGGCACGCGGTAATCCAATTCACCGTGAACCACGAGCGTCGGGGTGTTGAATTTCGCGGCGAATTTATGCGGCGACCATTTGTCATACATCTGCGGGTTGGTCCACGGGCGACCTTTGAATTCCCAATCCGTGAACCACAACTCTTCGGTTGCGCCGTACATACTGGTTAAGTTGAAAACCCCTGCGTGCGAAACCAGGGCTTTGAATTTAAAGCGCGGGTCGTCATTGTGTCCCAAAATCCAGTTGACCATATAACCGCCATAACTGCCGCCCGCCGCGCCGATACGCTCTTTGTCAATGTAAGGCGCAAGCGTCACGCTGGCGACGCCGTTGGTTAAGTCTGTAAATACTTTGCCGCCCCAGTCGCCGGAAATTTCATCGGTAAAGTTTTGTCCGTAACCTGTCGAACCGCGCGGATTCGGCATAAACACCACATAACCCGCCGAGGCAAACACCTGCGGATTCCAGCGATAACTCCAGGCGTTATTCCATGCGCCTTGTGGTCCGCCGTGAATCAAGACGACGAGCGGATATTTTTTCGCGGGGTCGAAATTTGCAGGCTTGACGATATAGCCATAGACCTTGGCTTTATTCGCGCCTTCCCAACTGATTTCTTCCGCAGCGCGCAAACCGTATTGCGACATGGTTTCTTCGTTGATGCGGGTGACTTGCACAGGGCTTGTGCCATCGGCATTGGCGCGAAAAATTTCTACGGGGCGCGTCGCGCTGTTGCGCGTGAAAACAACCATCTTGCCATCGGCGCTGACTTTCAAATCATCATTCATTCCCTGCGGAATGATTTTTTTCACAGAGACATTATCGGGCGAGAGTTCGTAAACCGGCTGCCCGCCGCGTTCGAGCACCACGGCGTAGATTTTTTTGCTGTCGGGTGAAAAAGCAAAACTCTCGACGGAATTATCAATCGAACTCGAGATGGCGCGGCTCCTGCCGGTTTCGCGTTCATAGAGCACTAACCGCCAGCGGTCTGCTTCAAAAGTCGCGCGCGCCTGCGAACGATAGGCGATGTATTTGCCGTCGGGTGAATACTGCGGCGAAAGGTCTGCGCCAAGGTTCGCGCCGGTGAGGCGTTTGGCTTCGCCGCCTTCAACCGGCACGATGAATAAATCGCTGTTGGTCGAAAGCGCCTCGTCTTTATCGGTGTTGCGGGCAAACACCAACTCTTTGGAATCGGGCGAAAAGGCATAGTCTGTGGGACCGCCCAAACTGAACGGCGGCGCATCGAAATCGCCCGGCGTCATATCGCGCGCCGCGCCGCCTTCGCTGGCGACGATGAAAATATGCGCGCGTTTGCCTTCTTTCCAGAAAGTCCAGTGACGAAATAAAAGTTTGTCGGCAATCTTGGCTTTGACCTTGCTCTTGGATGCGGCTTCATCGCGTTTGGCATTGCAATCATTGTCGGCGCAATCCGGGTAGACATCAGATGTGAAGGCAAGCATTTTGCCATCGGGCGACCAGATCGGGTTGTCTGCGCCAAGCGCGATGTTGGAAACCTGTGTGGCTTTTTTGGTCGCCATATCGAGCGTCCAGATTTGTGGCGCGCCGCTCTTTGTGGAAATGAAAGCGAGTTTGGAGCCATCGGGCGACCAGCGCGGTTGACTTGCCGTTTCACCGTTTAACAGGGTTGGTGATTCGCCGCCTTTTATCGAAATCAGATACATCCTGGTGGCGCGGCGATTGGCGGTTTTGTCCGTGTCGGTGATGGTATAGGCAATCCAGTTGCCGTCGGGCGACAGTTGCGGGTCAGCAACGCGACGGATGTTGATGAGTTGGTTAATCGTAAACGGTTTGTAATCGGTTGACGTCTGGGCGGTGACGGCAGCAACAGCGGTCAACGCGATAATGAGCAAGCTGATAATCACGCGCTTCATAGAGTCTCCTTGAAAGGCTGAGTGAAGTTGGAAAACTGCAATCGAATTTTGGCTATCCGAACTTGAAGACCAGTTTTAGCACAACCGCTTTCGACAATGCCAGCGCGTGAGTTAAAATCAGCCTCCGCGCTATGGTGCGGTTGAAATCATCATCAAGGAGAGCAGATTGAATGAGTGATAACACGGAAATCACCTGTAAAAATAACGGGCCTTTGGTTATCAGTGGCGAAAATATCGTTATCAAAGACGCAGCGGGTAATACTTTCGGACTTGGCGGACGCACGGTTGTCGGGCTTTGCCGTTGCGGACACTCGAATAATAAACCGTTTTGCGACGGCACTCACGGCAGAGTCGGATTTGATTCAGCCATCGAAGCGCGCGATTTGCCGCCAAAACCGCAGGCTTAATACAAGGCAAAAGGCAAAAGGCAAAAAGTAAAATGAAATCAATTGGGTAAAAGCTGAAAGGTAGAAGTTAAAGGCGAAAAACTTTTGCCTTTTGCGATTGCCTTTCGCCTTTTGCCTTCGGGATGAGAAATGAAAACCATAAGAATAGCAAACGGACAAGGGTTCTGGGGTGATTCGCTGGAAGCGCCGGTCGAACAGGTGCGGCGTGGGCACGTTGATTATTTAACCCTCGATTATCTGGCTGAAATCACCATGTCAATCATGCAGAAACAACGCGCACGCGACCCGAAAAGCGGTTATGCGCGCGATTTCGTGGCGATGATTGAGCACATCCTTCCAGACCTGGTTGAACATAAAATCAAAGTCGTCGCCAATGCCGGAGGCGTCAATAATCCCGCGTGTCGTGATGCGTTGATTGAGGTGGCGCGGCGCACAGGATTTACCGGTCGCATCAACATTGGCATCGTTGATGGCGATGACATCATGCATAAACTCGATGATTATCTGGCGCGCGGCGTCGAACTCAGGAATATGGAAACCGGCGAACCGCTCTCTGAGATTCGTTCGCGCGTGCAAAGCGCCAATGTCTATTTCGGCGGGCGTCCGGTTGCCGAAGCTTTAAATCAAGGCGCACAAATCGTCGTCTGCGGTCGCGTCACCGATACCGGACTGGCGCTTGGCCCGCTCATTCATGAATTCGGTTGGGCAGCAGACGATTGGAATAATCTGGCAATGGGAACCATCGCCGGGCACACCGTCGAATGCGGCGCGCAATGCACCGGCGGCAACTGTTTTTATGACTGGCAAACCATTCCTCATTTAGCCGACATTGGCTATCCGATTATTGAAACTTCGGGCGACGGCGCTTTTGTGATTACCAAACATGAAGGCACCGGCGGACGCATCACCATTCAATCCATCAAAGAGCAATTGCTTTACGAGATGGGCGACCCAACGGCTTATATCACGCCCGATGGCATTGCCGATTTCACGACTATTCATCTGGAACAGGCGGGCGAAAATCGTGTGCGCTTTTCAGGCATCAAAGGCAAACCCGCGACCGAATTTTATAAGGTCAGTATCAGCTATAGCGCCGGTTGGAAAGCGGTCGGCTCACTGGTTTACGGTTGGCCTGATGCCTATTTAAAAGCGCAGGCGGCAGACCGGATTTTACGTGAGCGGTTAGACCGGCTCGGACTCAAATTTGATACGGTGATGACCGAATTTGTCGGCGTCGATGCCTGTCACGGATTGGCGCTTTCGGGTACGCCGTCAAGCGACATTCCCGAAGTGCAATTTCGCGTTGGCGTCAGAGGTCAGGATAAAACGGCGATTGAACGATTCAGCCGCGAGATTGCGCCGCTGGTGCTAAATGGACCCCCGACGGTTACAGGCTTTGCGGGCGGGCGTCCAAAAACCGAAGAGATTATCGCTTACTGGCCCGCGCTGATTCCGAAATCCGAGGTGACACCGGAAATTTCGGTGGTTGAGGGATAACCGAATAGAGATGATGCTTTCTTTAAATGGTAAACAGTACAAAGATGTGTCTCGTGAATTTCTTCATCGCTCACTTTCACTAATGAGCGATGAAGAATTTTGCGAGATATGGATTACGGCACCTGAAGGCATGTCGCTCTGTTGTCTTAAAAATAAGCATAAATGTTTTTTGATGTATTTGAGATTTGAGGGTGATTCAGGCTTTACAATTCGTAACCAAAGAACGAGTGAAAGTGAGTTGATGAAGTTTGTTTTATCAAATGGTCAGGTGGATTTTTATCCTTCCAGTTGGACGACTTCATACGAAACCGGCAAAAACGCCCTCGAATATTTTTACTCCACAAAGGCAATGGATACTCGCTTGCGGTGGAACAAAGATTAAAGGTAAGGATATGGCAAAAATAAAATTAGTTCATTTAGCGCATGCGCGTTCGGGAGATAAAGGCGATACGGCAAACGTCGGATTGATTGCGCTCAAAAGCAACTATTATCCGATACTGGTTGAACAAGTGACCGCCGGGCGCGTCAAAGAACATTTCAAAGAAATTTGTTTCGGCGAAGTCGAACGCTTTGAGGTGCCGAATCTCGAAGCATTGAATTTTCTTTTGCACAATAGCCTGGATGGCGGTGGCACGATTTCTTTGAAGACCGATGCGCAGGGTAAAACCTACAGCGCAGCATTGCTGCGTATGGAAATCGAGGTTGATGATGCGATAGCGCGCGAGGCGCTTGGCAATGCTTGATGAAGCGCGTGAACCGAACGTGTTACAATAGCGACAAAATAAGAGGTCAAAATGGCAGCGCGAATCGAACGATTTATCACCATAGACGAATTGGAATTGATGCCCGATGACGGTAATCGCTATGAACTCATAGAAGAAGAACTGCTTGTGTCTAAAGCGCCGGATTTTGCACACCAGGTTGTCATTATGAAATTGGGTCATCTGATAAATCTATACCTTGATAAAAATCCCATAGGAATTCTCGCTACCGGCGCAGGAGTTATTTTCAGCAGGTATAGCGGCGTGATTCCTGACCTCGTATTCGTAACCCATGAAACTAAAGAAAAGATTTTAGTTGGCGGCAAGTTGAAAGCCGCGCCGGAACTCGTCGGCGAAATCATTTCGCCGGGCGCGGAAAATCGTCGGCGCGACCGCGTTGCCAAACGCCATCTGTATGGCAAGTATGGCGTTCAGGAATATTGGATCGTTGACCCCAAAGCTCGCACCGTTGAAATTTATCATCTCAACGAAAAAGTTTTAATGCTTACGGCAAAACTCAAAGAAAAAGAGTCATTTCGGTCATCGGTTTTGAAAAACTTTTCTTGCAAAGTTGCAGATATATTTGTGGATTTGGATTAGCGCCTCTTTGCAGGCGCTCGCAAAAATCCGTTATGTAATGATTCAGGCTATTATTTTAAATTGGTTTACCCGTACCCCATTTATTTAAACCACGAGGAAACTTCTATGGATGTTCAGGAAGTGATGCAACAACTGGAAGCCGCAGGCAGTGAGCAGACCAGAAAAACTTACCGGCGTCATGGCGTAACCAATGAAATGTTCGGCGTGAGTTACGCCGCGCTCTATGCGCTTCAGAAAAAGATTAAGATCAATCAAGACCTCGCCAAAAAACTTTGGGCTACGGGAAATCACGACGCGCAGGTCTTGGCTACTCTGATAGCCGACCCCAGGCAATTTACCGCCAAAGAATTTGAAAGCTGGGCAAAAGATTTAAATAACAATGTGATTAGCGATGCCTTTGCCAAACTGGCGGCGGCGTCCCCGCTTGCCCAAAAATTGTCGGAGAAATGGCGCGACGCAAAAAGCGAATGTTTAGGACAAACCGGCTGGCTGATGCTGGCGGTGACTGCCGCGAATAAGGCTTTGCCTGATAGTTATTTTGAACCATTTCTTGAAACTATCGAACGCGACATTCATTCGCGCAAAAATCGTGTGCGCCATTCAATGAACAATGCTCTGATTGCCATCGGTCTGCGCGATAAGTTGCAGAAACGGGCGCTCGCAGTAGCCAAAAAAATCGGTAAAGTTGAAGTCGATCATGGCGATACCAATTGCAAAACTCCGGATGCCGGGCAATACATCCTCAAAGCTGCTGAACATCGAAAGCGAAAGGCTGCCGGAATTTGAGCAGCACACAATGATCATTTATCTGGTAAAGGAGATTCATGGATAGCCCTTCAGTTTCCAAGTCCGAATGGACGCTGACGGCGGATGCCTTTGCCGGATTTCTCGCCTATCTGGACGCCAACCAGGACCGCGCCGGAGAAAAATATGAAACGCTCCGCTTGATGCTGGTGAAATTTTTCGACTGGCGGGGCGCACATTTTCCCGAAGAGTGCGCCGATGAAACCTTCAATCGTGTCATCAAAAAAATCGAAGCGGGAGAAGAGATTCGCGACATTGCCACCTATTGCCGAGGGGTGGCGCGGCTGCTTTTTCTGGAAACCTTGAAACATCCTGACCAGCGTTCAGTCAGTCTCGATGAGTTACAACATGCCGCCGAAAACCTTACTGAAAATGCCGATGCCGACCGGCAACGCGAATGTTTTGAACACTGCCTGAATCAATTGCCGGTTGAGAGCCGACAGTTGATTCTTGAATATTATCGGGATGAAAAACGCGACAAAATTGATAATCGTCTGGCGCTTGCCGAACGGCTCGGCATTCCGCTCAATGCGTTACGAAGCCGCGCCCAACGGGTGCGCAATAAACTTGAAAATTGCGTCAAGCGATGTATGAAATGAGGGTTGCGCGAAAATATTTATTTCTTCCGACATGAATTCGCAGGTTTTGCCAGTAGTCAGTAGAAAGAGGGGTTTCATTCGTTCGGGTTTCCCGGCGAATGAGCAAACGGGTAATGAAAACAACCATTCAGGAAAATTTGATCAGTCGTTATCTGCTTGGTGATTTGCCTGAAAACGAGATGCAATCGCTCGAAGACAGGTTTTTCGCCGACAGCGAAACCTTTGAGCAGGTCTGGGCGATTGAAAATCAACTGGTTGATGCTTATGTGCGCAACCAACTGCGAGCCGAAGAGAAAACTTTGTTTGAGAAAAATTATCTGGCATCGCCGGTGCATCGCGAGCGTGTGGCATTTGCCAGAACGCTGGCGCAGGCGGTTGATACCATCGATAACAAAACCTCAACGATTTCCGGGCATCGCCTGTCGTGGTGGTCTGCATTGCTGGCAATGCTTAGAACTCCTCGATGGGGTTGGGCAATGGCAACAGCAATGCTTTTGTTGATTGCCGCCGGCAGTTGGTTGGTTTACGAACGGGCGCGACTCAGTGAACAAATCCATCAACTCGATCAGGCAAAAACCCTTGAGCAACAACGCGCCGAAGAGCTTGAAAAAGCGATTGCCAGCGAGCGCCAACAAAATGACAAACTGGCGGCTGAACTCGAACGTTTGCGCGCCGCGCCGCCATCGCCGGATAAAAATGAACCGCTTCCAGCGAAACCTACTGAAGCGCCTCTGGTGGTTTCATTTTTGCTGACTCCGAAAATGCTGACGCGCGGCGGCGGCGAACCGCAGGTGTTGAAGCTTCCGAAAAACGCCAGCGCCGTTCTTTTAAAAATCCCGGTTGAAGAAACCGCGGCGCGACAATTTCAAGTCTCGTTAAGAACCGTCGAAGGCTTACAGGTTTTCAGCAGTGGCGTTATCAAAAACCGGGCGATGGTTGCAGTTCGTATCCCAGCCGATAAACTGGCAACCGCTGATTATATTTTGTCGCTTTCCTCGACAACCGCGACGCAGGGGGCAGAAGAACTCAACCGTTATTTTTTCCGAATCATCCGGCAATAAATTTTGATGGGCAGGGTTAATGCCGCCCGATTAAGAACATCGTGTCGCTTGATTCCCGCAAAAAAAATTCCGCGAATTGCTTTCCATCAAGGTGTAGCAAGACCATCCTGGTTTTAGCTGATTGCGCTTTCCGCTAGAGAAGAAATTTTTAACCTGCCGCAGCTATTCCGCGACATGATTGTCGCCCACTTGCCACTAGAAAATGTGGATGAATCTTCGCTCTCCCTAAATAACCCATTAGACCCTGAAAGGAACGGTAACAATTTATGAAACGATTAAAGAGCTTAGTTTTGCTCACTGTGATGGTTGTATTGGCGCTTAACATTAGCCTCGCTCAAAACGTTATCCAACCTAAACCTGAAATGAGGAAGAAGGCGCAACCCTCCCTGTTGGCGGCAACCAGCAGTCCGGTAACCGGTAGCGGCACCCCGGGGCGACTCTCAAAATGGGTCGGGACATCAAGTTCAACCACTTTTGTTATCAGCGATTCAAACATCTTTGAAGACAAATTCGGCAAGATCGGAATTGGCACCAGCGCGCCCACTTCACCACTAACAGTTCAAGGAATGATTGAAACCACGCTTGGCGGCTATAAATTCCCTGACGGCAGTGTACAGACAACCTCGGCTGCCGCGGCGCTGTTTTCGGTGGCGCATGATACATCGCTTCAGGGCAATGGCACCGACGGTTCGCCGCTCGGCGTGGCTATCCCGCTAATCCTTACCGGCGATGTTTCTAACGGCAACGGAGTCATCACAGTAACCAACACGGCGGCTGGCGGTCCGTCATTATTCGCTGTTGGTGGCAATGCCAATGCAATGATTGGCGGTGGATCAGGGTTATTAGCGCTTGGCGGCACCGGCGGCACTGGCGGCGCTACTTCTCCCGGTGGCGTCGGAGTGGTTGGCTTTGGGGGTTCCGCTTCCAACGGTTCGGGCGGCACCGGTGGCAGTTTGATTGGTGGCGTGAGCACTGCCGGGAACGGTGGCGATGGACTCTTCGCGGTTGGCGCACTCGGCGTAGGCATGGGCAAAAAGGGCGGCAGAGGTATTGTGGCGATTCCCGGCGGCGGCGCAGGCGGCGCAACCGCCGGACTTGCAGGTGAATTTCTTGGCGATGTTGAAGTCTCAGGTAATCTCGCCAAAGGCGGCGGCTCCTTCAAAATCGATCACCCGCTCGACCCGGAAAATAAATACCTCTATCACTCATTCGTTGAATCGCCCGAGATGATGAACATTTACAACGGCAATATCATTACCGACGCAACCGGCGAAGCAATCGTTCAGATGCCCGATTATTTTGAAGCCTTAAATCGCGATTTCCGTTATCAACTCACGGTCATCGGCACCTTTGCGCAAGCCATCGTTGCCGAAAAAATTAAAGGCAATTTCTTCCGCATCAAAACCAACGCGCCGAATGTTGAAGTCAGTTGGCAAGTCACAGGCGTTCGTCAGGATGCTTACGCCAACAAACACCGCATTCCGGTTGAAGAAGCCAAGCGCGAGCGCGAACGCGGCTACTATCTCCATGCGGATGCCTTCAATCAGCCTGAGGAACGCAGCATCAATTTCGCGCGCAATCCCGAAATGATGCAGCGTGTGAAAGAGCAACGCGAGCAACTCAAACAACAACAGAAAGCTTCGCGAATACGAAATTAATCGGGTTATACTGTTTGGTCGTTGGAAACCCGGCAGCTTGATCACTCAAAGAAATCTTGCGCCAATTTATCGTGTGTCTGGCGCAAGATTTCTTTGAGTGCTAGCTTATTAATCGGAAAATATTCGCTCCGTGCAATCTATGTGAACACTTATTAAAATCAAGCAATTCGTTTCCTCACCATCAACCGTATTGCCTTACGAAAGATTTCGAGGTTTGTAAGGAGGTATATCGTGACTCAATCAATATTCTTTCCCCGACCGACATTACTCAGACAAATCAAATGGTTGCTCTGGAGTTTGCTGATCTTGTGGCTTGGGCTTGCTTTGGGGGTTCCGGTCTCTCGCGCCGCACACCACCTGCCTCTACAACAAGCAGAATCCGTAGAGGAACTTTCGCCCACCAAAGCCGTCGAACGCGAACTGCAAGGCGGCCAAACCCATACCTATACGCTCACGATTGAAGCAGGGCAGTTTACGGTAATCTCCATCAAACAGCAGCGCCGCCTTGAATTGGTGATGACGATTATGGCTCCCGATATGCAGAAGCTGGCGGAAACCACCAATGACGAGGTTTCCCTGCTTGCCGAAACCTCGGGCAAGTATCAGGTACAGATTCGCGCAAAACACAACTCTGCGCCCGCCAGCCGGTACGAAATCCATATCACGCCGATACAGGCAGCCACCGCGCAGGCTAAAGCCCGTGCCCTAGCCGAACGAAATATCAGTGAAGGAACACCGCTCTTTGCAAAAGCCAAGACGGCTTCTATCCGCGAAGCGATTGAGAAATTCCAAACCGCAGTGTCCTTGTCTCGTGAAGCCCGGCAACCTTCGCTTGAAGCTTACGCGCTTTTATTGGTCGCGCAAGCTTACCTGTCGTTGAACGAAAAAATGCAGACAGCCCGCGAATATATCAATCAAGCCTTGTCACTGGCGCGCGCCGAGGGCAATCAATTGCGTGAAGCCCAGGCGCTAAGGGAACTCGGTCGAACGTACCTTATCGTTGAAGGCGCACAGGAAGCGATTTCATACTTTGACCAATCCTTAAAAATCCATGAAGCCATCGGCAATCTCAAAGGAAAAGCCAACGCTTTGCAAGTTAAGGGGCACGCCTTAATCGAACTGGGAAATCAACAGGAAGCGCTGAATTGTTATGAACAAGCCCTGGCTGCTTTTAAAGCTATCGGGGATCGTCCGGGTGAAGCCTCAATTTATAACGGTCTGGCTTTGACATACCGGGATTTGGGAGATTTTCAAAATGCCTTGGAAAACTACCAGCAGGCATTACTGAACAGTCAGGCGGTCAAAGATGCAGTGCTTGAACTGATGGTCTTTAATAATATGGGAATCATTTATAAAGACCTGGGCGATTACCCCAAAGCGCTCGATTCGTATCAACAGTCGCTCAACATCAGTCGCCGTCTCGACAATGTGGTTGCAGAAGCGCAGTTGCTCAACAATATCGGCAACGTGCATCGGGCGGAAGGTAATAATCCTAAGGCGCTGGAATACTATAATCAGGCGCTGCCGCTTTTTCGTCGCCTCAAAATGCGCGGCGGTGAAGCGATGGCGCTCAACAATATCGGAGCCATTTATTACCAGTTGGAAGACCCTCAGAAGGCGCTGGATTATCACGAACAATCCCGCCAGATTCGCGTCGCCCTGGGCGACCGCCGGGGCGAAGCTTCAGCTTTCAACCAAGCGGGTCGCGCCTGGCATAAACTCGGCAACGCAGAAAAAGCCCTCGATTGCCTGCGGCGCTCTCTGGAAATTCGCAAACAATTGAACGACCCGCTCGGCGAAGCTGAAAACTTATTAAATATTGCGCGGGTTGAACGCGACCGTGGACAATTAGCCGAATCCAGAACCCAGAGCCAGGCGGCGCTTTCGATCATTGAATCCTTGCGGGCAAACATCGCTGATGCCGGGTTGCGCGCCACTTATGTTGCGCGTATGCAGGAGACCTACGAATTCTATGTTTCCCTGTTGATGTTGATGCATCAACAAAACCCGTCTTCCGGTTATAATGCAATGGCGCTCGATACCAGTGAACGCATTCGCGCCCGCGTTCTGCTGGAATTGCTCGCGGAAGCCCGCGCTGATATTCGCCAAGGGGTTGATCTGGCGTTGCTCGAACGTGAGCGCGCCTTGCAAAAATCGCTCAACGCCAGTTCGGAAAAATTGACCCAACTGCTCGGCAGCAACCCCACTCAGGAACAAAAAGCCGCCGCCGAAAAAGCCTCGAACGACATCTTGATCAGCTATCAGGAAGTGCAGGCGCAAATTCGCCGAAACAGTCCACGCTATGCGGCGCTCACCCAACCTCAACCGCTTTCAGCAACCGAGATTCAACAACAACTTGATGACCAGACCGTGCTGCTGGAGTTTGCGCTTGGCGAAAACCAGAGCTGGCTGTGGGCGGTCACGCGCACAACCATCGACAGTTATCAATTATCAAACAGCCGTGAAATCGAATCCGCCGCGCGCAAGGTCTATGAATTGCTCATCGCCCGACAGCCACGAAAAGGTGAAAACGCGACGCAGTATCGATCCCGCGTCAATCAAGCCGATGCCCAATGGCAAACCGCTTCCTCATCGCTTAGTCAACTGCTTTTCGGGCAACTTGCCGCCAAATTTCAAAATGAGTGGAAAGGCAAACGACTGGCTATCGTCGCTTCCGGCGCGCTTGAATATATTCCCTTCTCGGCTTTGCCCGTGCCAGTGGTCGGTAGCCCGTCGACGGTCGTCAGTGAGCAAACAGCAGGTGACCGGTCTGCTGCCAATCAACAGCCGGTAATTCATAGCCAACCCCGGACTATCGGCTACCGACCGCTGATTGCCGAACGCGAAATCATCAATCTGCCATCAGCCTCAGTGCTGGCAGCCATTCGTCGCGAAACCGCTGGCAGAAAGCCCGCTGAAAAAACCCTTGCGGTCATCGCCGACCCGGTCTTTGAAGCGAGCGACCCGCGTGTACTTAGCGCCGGAAAGAGAGCTTCAAATAAGCCGCTCACTGTCAGGGTGCGTTCAGGCGATGAAGCGCCAATGCCTGTCGAAAATCAACGGTTATCGACTGCGCCACAACCTGCCGAATTGCTGAATTCAATGAGAAGTTTCACTCTCATCAATGAACGCGGCGGATTTTCCCGTCTGCCTTTCTCACGCGATGAGGCTGAGGCAATCACCTCACTGACGGCTAAAAACGCTTCCTTGAAAGCCACAGACTTTCAAGCCAATCGGGCAAATGTCGTAAGCGGCGAACTCTCGCATTTTCGCATCCTGCATTTTGCCACTCACGGTTTACTCAACAGCGAGCACCCGGAACTTTCCGGGCTGGTGCTTTCTCTGGTTGATGAACAGGGCAAGCCGCAAAACGGTTTTTTGCGTATGCACGAAATCTACAACCTGAATCTCCCGGCTAGCCTCGTCGTTTTAAGCGCTTGTCAGACGGCGCTCGGCAAACAGATCAAAGGCGAAGGGTTGGTGGGACTGACGCGCGGGTTTATGTATGCCGGCACTGAGCGCGTCGTAGCGAGTCTCTGGCAAGTTGATGACCTGGCGACCGCTGAACTGATGAAAAATTTTTATCGCGCCATGTTGAAAGATGGCAAACGACCGAGTGAGGCTTTGCGGTTGGCGCAACTGGCGATGTTCAAACAGAAACCCTGGTCGTCGCCCTATTACTGGGCAGCTTTTACCATCCAGGGCGATTGGAAATAATTTCTTGAATTTTTCTTATAGAGTTGAAGCTTTCCGTTTTTGAGAAAGCGGCGAACGAATTTTCAAAGTGTGGGCTATTCTGCCGATTATCCGAAAAGCGGCAGCCGGACAAAATCGTTTGATATTTACTATTGCCCATTGCTTTCTGCCTACGGAGATTATTTTATGCCGGTCTATTATTGCGCAGGCGCGTGTCAACGGTTGATTTCAGTTTCAACCATTCCGGGCGGTAATCCGGTCGCGCAAAACGACCCGGAACATTGGGCAACCGAATATGTCAATTGCTCGCAATGCGGCGCGTTTTATTGCACGACCTGCGCTGCTCACAAACAGGTTTGCTGCGCCGTCGAGTTATTGCCGGAGCAAAAACCCAAAACGCCGCAGGATCAAATTTATGAATTATTGAATGTGCTCCATCGCCTGGCGCAAAAGATGGTTGCCGAAAAGATGTTTCAACCGCTCGGCGCATCTTTAAGTCTTCAAGGAGCCGTCACCTTTGAATACCTGCCACCGCTAGAGAATGAACCCGCTTTTGATTTTCGCAAACGTCTGCATCGCAAATTAATCGAAATCGCCCGCTCAGGACAAGCGAAAGCCGTCGGCATCTGTCATTCGTTACAGACCGCACAGGGCGCTTATGTAGTCATCTCGCTTGACCACGCAGCCGATAAACCCATCACCTTTCTTTTTGCCATCGAATCAACTGCGGAAGGCGATACGCTTTCCTCAAAACCCGTCGTGCAAAATGCCGCGTATGTGTTTTTCAAATTCGTTGATGCACAAATTGCCTGGCGATGGTTGCAAGGTCGCTGGCTCAGAGAGTCCGGTCAAAACGGTCCCGAAGATATGATTTACTGGGGCAACGGGGTATTTCAAACGCCGCACCTCACAGGTCAATGGGGCGTGCAGGACGGCGATTTTTTCACTACCGTCATCGAAGTCGCGCAAGCGCCGCAAGCTTACAGACGTGAAGCCCGCATCATTGCGCTCGATGCGAACCGGTTGGAATTGCAGGAATCCATCGGCGGCATGGCGGTGCAGACGGTTTACCGTCGCTATCAATAAACCCGACGATGGCTTCCTGATGATTGAAGCTTCACTTGAAAGGCTTCCGAAAATTTCCGCGACATGATTTTCTTCTGCTTGCCACTAGAGAATGTGAAGAAAATTTTAGCTCTCCCTTTATGAACTCGACTGAGAGGAATGGTTAGCATGAGAATAAGGAAAGCCCGGGTCGTTTTCGCCTGCCTCATACTGGCAATGGTAATCACTAACGGACAGGCGCGATTATCGACCAATCAACCCCTGCCGATACAATCCGCCGCGAAGCATATTTACGAGAATCAATTTCCGACGCCGATTCCGGTATTGCTGAAAAGCTCAATTTATGTTCAAGCGAAAACTCAGGATTCATACTGGAAATACCCCAACGAACGCGATTATTCGAGTTGGGTTCCCCTCATTCGCTTCAAACAGTTTTACAACAATGAACGACAATTGAATTACACGGTGGATTATTTCAACCCGGACGGTTCGTTGTGGTACAGCGAAAAGCTGGAATCCGGGATTAGCGCCGCTGACCGCACGGTGATGTATCAAAGTCCGAGTCCTTATAACGGCGTCTTCGATAAAAAATCAACAAACGGGATAGGCATCTATTCATTCAAAATCACCGACCAGGACACCCAGAAAGTGCTCTATCAAGGTAAATTCAAAGTCGGCAAATTCAGCCGCGCCTATCGCCCGCAGGAAAAAAATAAAATGAGTTTTTATGTCGAGCACGACTGGTTGCTGCCGTTTGGCATGATTGGCTTTCACCATAGCGATATTGAAATCGGCGGCATCATGCCCGAAGTCAGTGTCTGGCTCAATGGTTTGATTGATGCCAATGAATTGGAAGCCCGCCTGTTTTACAAAGGCGCGCAGATTGCCTCGACGAAAGAAAAAGGCGGCATCGTGAGCGATTATGATGAACGAGCAGCCGATTATGTGGCGGCTTTCGTGCCCCATCAGATTTGGAAACGCTGGCTGTTTCAGTGGGATAAATTTCGTATTGATAATCGTGGCAGGTATAACCCCGATTACTATCCGAACGCCCATTACGCAGATAAAAATCCCGGCGATTATACAGTTAAAATTTATCGCAACGGCGCGCAGATTCGCGAAATGAATTTCACCGTCGGCGCAGACGGAAAATTTGTTGCGCCCGCTTATACCGGTCAGATATTTCTGCCTTATCACCGCATCATTGTGCCGGTAAAAGTTATCGGCACAACTGAAAAAGTGAATGCGATAGCCTGGAAAACTGAGGCTTTTTACGGCAATCCCCTGAATGGATTCGCAATTCAATAATCATTGAGCGTGGAAAACTATGGCTGCTTCGAGAACCCGTCCCGAATACAAGGAGACAGAAGATGGCGATGACTTATAAGGGAGAGCTTTCTTACATAACCTTTAGTCGAAAGGATAATAAATATGTAGGCGGCCCTTTCGTAGCAATCAGCTCGTTTTCAGTGGTTGGCGGTTCAAAAAGAACCATCAATTTGAAGGCGACCAGTGATTTCAGTATTTCGACCGAGTTTGAACAGGCGCGCCAATATAAAAACATCACCTTGTTTATGCCGCCGACTCAGGGTGGCGACGATATGCAGGTCGCCCTGCAATTGAGTGAAAATGCTGCGAAGAACAACCTTATGATTTTAAATTTGAACATCGAAAAATTTACCAACGGTAAACGCATCGCCATGTTCAGACTGATGGACTGGGGTGCTACATTAAAAAAACCTCCACAAATCGTCGCTGAAGGTCTGCTGATGATTGAAGTTTCGCTGGGCAAAGCAGAAATCGGTTATGGGGAAGGTGATAAAGATGCCGATTTTATTGGTCTGGATGAATAGCGACCTGAAAAAATTTTCGCACGAGGTTAATTTTGTGCAGCTATCTCCATTCCAGCAAGGCGTTCCCGTTTTCCCGTTAACATTCAAATCCCATCCTCACAAAAACATTTACCTGTTGTTTGAGGAGAAATTGCAATGCGTCGAAAAATTATTCTGATACTGATTTGCCTGTTGCCAATAGCCTGTGGCGTCAATTCTGTAACCAAAGAGCAACTTGAACAGGTGAAAGCCGGCGATGTGTTGGTTTATCGTTTTCAAAAAGACGGCAAATCGTGGTTTTATGCCGATAAAATCACCCGCATCGAAGGCGATACGATTTTCTACAATCCGAGCAAAAAAGAAGGCACTGCCGGAAATGATGACCGCTTGAAAGAATTTATCACCGACAAAGAATTATCGATTGCAAAAGCCGAATTGTTGAAATATGCAACTGAACAGGGCGACGAAAAAAAGGTAATTATCTGGATTAAGTGAACCAGGCTTTCGCTTGTCTGCAATTAAATAATCCAAGTTGCCAGTTACTCATAGCTCCATAAAGAAACGATATTGCCCCTTCGGGGCAAAGGAAATTAGCCTGTGGTGCAGCCACAGGTCATTGCGCCAGGCAAAGTTCCCGCGCTCTGAAGGGGCGCAGGTCGCCATGAACTTCCTGCGCCCCTTCAGGGCGCGGTTGCAATGACGACCGGCATTTTCCAGCGGCTGCACCGCTGGCTAATCTCCGCTACGCCTCCGGCGCAGTCAATTGAACTGGCAACGTGGATTAAATAATCAACCCTGTTACCGATAGCCGGTCAATGACGATCTTCATCTTAAAAGCGCCATCATCATTGATTGACATTTGATGCAACGAGTTATGATAAACTTGCGGCATTTAAAAGGAGTACATATGTCAACCCGGCTTTCCACATTTTTGTTAGTCTTTTGCATCTTTCCTCTGGTTTATCTGATTGGCTGGGTGGCTTTTCTCCTTATTATTTATTTATCTGAACGCCAAACAAATTTTGAGGCAGCAGAAAGCTTTTACCTGACACTTTATTTTGTCCTATTGGTATGTTTGCCGCTGGCTTTTTTCGCGCACGTCGTCGCGGTCATATTACAGCGAAATGTATTTCATCACCTAATTCTGAGGCAAACCCTATCCGCAGAATTTTTTATAGGAATTGTGTCGGCAATTGTCCCGCTTGCAATCTGGCTGATTAATCCACTGGTTTTGCAGTCGCGTGATGAAGCGACACTTTGGACAGGTATCGTCAATCTTATTGCCTTTGCCTGTATTTTCGGCGCGCCGTTTGTATCTACCCACTTTTTCGCCAATTTTTTCACCTCTGACAACGAGATATAAACCCTTTCCGACTTGTACTAAATCAACAACACGAAACCTTCTTTCAGCCATAGACGTTCTTGATGTAACATAAACGCTTTATAGCTTAGAGCTTTTTCGCCCTGACTTATACATCTCAAATTTTCAGAGGAAACTTATGGCTGACGAATTTCAAAGTGATAGTGATTTTGCCTTGGGCGCGGAGGATTTCGAGTCCGAGGAAGAGTATCGCCTGCATTGCCTGCGGCATTCAACGTCGCACATTATGGCGTATGCGGTGCAACAGATTTTTCCCGAAGTCAAATTCGGCATCGGCCCGCCCATTAAAAACGGCTTCTATTACGACATGGATTTGCCGCGACCGCTGACGCCCGAAGACCTTGAAGAGATCGAGCGTCGCATGAAACAGATTGTCAAAGAGGGCTATCCGTTCGAGCGCAGCAATCTCGATAAAGAAAGCGCCCTCAAATTTTTCGGCGATAAACATCAAGATTTTAAACTCGAACTCATTAACGGTATTAAAGACGACACCGTTTCGACCTACAAAATCGGCGAATTCACCGATCTCTGCGCAGGCCCGCATGTTCGCCGCACCAGTGAATGCAAACATTTTAAATTGACTTCGGTGGCAGGCGCTTACTGGCGCGGCAACGAAAAAAATCCGATGTTGCAACGCATCTACGGCACGGTGTGGCAAACGAAAGAACAACTCGAAGAATATTTGCACAACATCGAAGAAGCGAAAAAACGCGACCACAGAAAACTCGGTCGCGAGCTTGATTTATTCATGCTGCATGAATGGGCGCCGGGCGCGACCTTCTGGCTACCGAAGGGCACGATTGTCTATAACACCTTGCAGGCAAAGATGCGCAGGCTTCTGGTAAAAAACGGCTATCACGAAGTCAAAGCGCCGCTCTTAGCAAACGAACAACTCTTTAAAACCTCAGGTCACTGGCAACATTACAAAGAGGATATGTTCGTCGTCCCTGATGAAGAAGCCCAGCAGCAGCATAAAGAGAATGCCGAGTTTGCTCTCAAGCCGATGAACTGCCCGGAAGCGATGTTGATTTTCGGCGCAAAAAAACGCAGCTATAGAGAACTGCCGCTGAGGCTTGCTGAACAGAGCGTCCTGCATCGCAATGAACGCGCAGGGGCGCTTTCGGGACTCACGCGCGTGCGTCAATTTGCCCAGGACGACGCCCACATTTTCGTCACCGAAGAGCAAATCGGTGATGAAGTGAATCGCTTGATCAATCTGGTGGCGCGCGTTTACAAAGCCTTTGATATGTCTTTCCGCTTTGTGCTCTCGACGCGCAACGAAGAAAAATTCATGGGTGACGTAGCGGTTTGGAATGCCGCCGAAGCCAAACTCAAAGAGGTGCTTGAGCAAAACCACCTCGAATACAAAGTCGCCAAAGGCGACGCGGCGTTTTACGGACCGAAGATTGACCAACTGGTGCAGGATTCTCTCAAACGCGAACATCAACTCGGCACCATTCAACTCGACTTTCAACAACCGTTGAATTTCGGGTTGACCTATGTCAGCGAACACAATACCGAAGAGCGCCCTGTAGTGATTCACCGGGCGATTTATGGTTCGTTTGAACGCTTCATCGCGATTTTGATTGAACATTACGCGGGCGCTTTTCCGGTGTGGCTGGCGCCGGTGCAGGTTAAAGTTTTGTCGATTTCCGAAAAGACCAAAGAATATGCGGAAAAAGTTTACGAGCGATTATTCGACGCAGACATCCGCGTTGAACTCGATATTCGCGATGACAAAATCGGCGCCAAGATTCGCGATGCGCAGTTGGAAAAAGTCTCTTATATGTTGGTGGTCGGCGCAAAAGAAGCCGAAAATCAGGCGGTCGCGGTGCGCTCGCGTGTAAAAGGCGACGAAGGCGCTGTGCCGTTCGAAGAATTCGTGGCGCGCATCAAACAAGAAACCGCATTCGAGTTTTAGAAAACCGACTCAATCATCATTCATCTTGAGAGCGTAGAGAAGGTCTCTACGCTCTTATTTATAGAGCGCCTGCAACTTTTGGCTTTTCTGTTACACTTACATAACATTCAAATCACTGGGCGTTCAAGGGAGTAATGACATGAGATTGCATTCAGGAATCTGGTACGGCAATACCCTCAGTACAGATAGCGTTGGAGGACTGACGCTCACCGAAACCGTGTACAACTCGAATCTTAAATTGCCCCATCACTCGCATGAGCAAGCCTACTTTTGTCTGGTTTTGAAAGGCTCATACACCGAAAGCTATGGCAGAAAATCGCGCATCTGTAAGCGTGCTACACTGGTTTTCCATCCCGCAGACGAACCCCACGCCGACCACTTTCATAGCCTTTCGCATTGCTTCAACATTCAGATGAATGAAGGCTGGGTCGCGCGCATGCGCCCCTATCCGCTTGAGCTTAATGAACCCCAAAATTTTCAGGGCGGATTGCTGCCGCATCTGGCGATGCGCCTTTACCAGGAATTTCGCCAAGCCGATGAATTATCGTCGTTGATTGTTGAAGGCATTGCGCTCGAAATGATGGGCGAAGCCGGTCGCAACTCCATCAAAAAATTCAGTGAGGTTCCGCCGCCTTGGCTGAGTGAAGCGCGCGATCTGCTCCACGAACATTTCACAGAGCATTTATCGCTTCGTGAGCAAGCAGAAGTTGTCGGCGTTCATCCGGTTCATTTGGCGCGCGAGTTTCGCAGATTTTATCATTGCACGGTTGGCGATTATGTGCGCCGGTTGAGAATCGAGTTCGCTTGCGAAAAACTCGCTAAATCGGATGCGCCTCTCAGCGAAATCGCTTTAGCGGCGGGATTCTTTGACCAAAGCCATTTCACCAGAACGTTCAAACAATACACCGGCAACACGCCACAACATTACCGGGCGAGTTTCCGCTAACCTGATGCCATCGCGCTCAACCTGTCCAATACCCCGCCGACGATTTCTGATAGCTTTTCAAATATGAAAAAGCTTGTTTTGATTCTACTTTTGTTGGTTTATGCATTGGTTGATGGTTCCGCTCAAACACCACAGGCAAAAAAAATCATCAACAATATGTCAAGGTACAATCTGTTCATTGGCATTTTACCAACCGCGCGTCAAATAGAAGTCAAGGGAACGTGGGAACTTCCCGCGCTCAAAGCCGCGACCGACACCATCGAATTTTATCTTTCTCCAAAAATGCAAAACCTGAAGGTCAATTTTCAAAAGCCGGAAATATCCGCTTCCTCTTTTTCGCTCACCGGCAAAGACGCCGGAGGAGATACCAGGTGGACTATCAAACTCAATCACCCTATACCGTCGGGGCAAACCGTCTCGCTTGATTTTTCTTATGTTTCGGAACCTGCGCCAGCGCCGCAATTCAACATCAGCCCCGAAGGGTCGTTTGCGGGCGGCGGCGGCGAGTTGTGGTATCCGCAAGCTGCTTTCAGCAATCGGGAAATCGGCACTTTGCATTTTTCAGCGCCGATGGGCGAGACGGTAATTGCCAACGGCATTCTGAAAAGCGCCAAAGACCAACAGGCAAAAGGCGAATTTATTTTCCAGGTAAGCAAGCCGTCGAAGTTCGCTTTTGCATGCGGGAAATACACGGTTCTCAGTCACGCGGGCAAAATCCCTTTCGCATTGTACCTGCTGCATCCCAGAGAAAATTCGCAAAAGATATTCGATGGTTGCGCGAAAGCTTTAAATTTTCTCACTTCGTTTTTTGGAGAATTTCCCTATCAAACTTTTTCATTGGTCGAAGTTGATTTTCGCTCGGCGGTTTCAGGAACCAGCGAATACGGATTTATTTTTGCCGATGACTCACAGTTCGACAAAGATGTTAATCTGGCTTATTGGGCGCATGAATTCGGGCATCAGTGGTGGGGCAATTTGATAAAGGCTGCGCCGAAAACGCCTGGACAAACGATGCTCACCGAAGGGCTGGCGCAATTCGGCGCGCTGCTTGCCATAGAAAATATTGAAGGCGAGAAAGCCGCCGAGCAATTTCGCCGATATGGTTATCAAGGCTACAACAAAAATCAATCCGCCGCCGGATATTTTGACCTCATCGCGAAAGGCACGGATTTGCCTCTCGCAGCGCACATCCCTCAAAATCAGGACGAGATTTTATTGATGCACCGATTGGCAAACTCGAAAGGGTTCATCGTATTGGATATGCTTTCGCGTTTATTGGGAAGAAAAAACCTCGCTGACAGCTTGAGAAAATTTCTGCTGCAAAACGCCGATGGCATGGCTTCCTGGAAAGATTTACAGACAGCCATTGAATCAACCTCAAAGCGAAACCTTCATTGGTTTTTCGAGCAATGGTTGGAACGCACAGGCGTACCGACATGGGAGTTGACCTGGCAACCGGACGCTCGTTCGGTGCGCGGCATCATCACCCAGACAGAGCCTTATTATCGGGTCATGGTTGAAATCGTCATTAAAGGCGATGGCAGACAACAACTCGCGCGAGAAGTTGAGTTTCGCGGCGCGCGAACCGAATTTCGCATACCGGTGAATTTTCAGGCGCGCGAGGTAAGCGTTGACCCGCGTTTTTTAATCCTGCATCGCAATAAGGAATTTCGCAGTTTGAAAATGGCAAGAACGAATGAGCACTAAAACCTGATGACTGTAAACGGACGGCTTGATATATGAATGCCCGAAACACTGATTAATATTTTCTGCAATTTTCAGGATGCGGTTGGTATCTGCTAAAATCCTTTCCGAATTATCCAGCCCAATATTAAACCCAGAGCTTAAAGCAAAATTAAACAAAATAAACTTTTCATAAAAGCTTTTAAATTCATCTTGGGATGAAAATAAAACTTTGTGGCAGGTGTTTGCCAAACCTGGAAAATTAACGCCTGGAAAATTAACGATGGATACTAAACATCTCTACCAAGCCAGTCGCATTATCTTGTGTTTGCTTTCAGGGCTGATGCCGTTTACCGGATTTGCCGCGCAAGCGCCTGCGCCAAGTGAACAACTGACAACGGAAATCGCTCGGCTCAAAAAGCTTCAGGTTTCGCTTGAAGAAAAAGCCAACGAAAATATTTATCCGTTTAAACAGGCAGAAACCGCGCTGACGTCGGGCTATCTCTATCTGAGTTTGTACCGCTTGCAGCAATTGCGTATGGGGTTGGAACCTCTGGCTTATCAACGTTCGCAAAAGCGTGCTGGCATTACCACTCGCGAAACCTTTGAAAAAACCTGGCAAACGTTAGGCACACAATTGTTTGCTAAAGAGAAACCCTTGCCTGCTCGAAAAACGCCAGGCATGGTGCAGGCATTGACGGAAATTTCGCAAAGCCAGATTCAACCCTATTACAAATCGGGGCGTCTTTACGGCATCAACACCACAGTTGAAAACGGACTCTACTATTTAGGATTGGCTGTGGCGCATAGCGATTTCCTACGCTTTTGTGCGCAACTCAATTTTCCGCCCGCACAACCGGCAGTAACGTTGCGTGCCCTCGATAGCGAGTTGCAAACTTTAGAAACCGAAATCATCGCCGGTTTTGCCAAAGCCGAAGGGACAAACGATCAGACAAGATATTTACCGGTGAATGCCTCGTTGAAAATCGCTCAGGAATTGAACGCCGCGAAAAAATTTCAAGGCGCGCTTTTGCAATATCTCAACACCTGTCTGGCGCTCAATTTAATTACGGCGGCGGCGGTTAATGATGAAACCGTAGCCCGTTTAAAAACTCAAAACGCCGCTGTGCACAAACGTTTGCTGGCGGCAAAAACCGATCAAAGCATCGGCTGGTTTTACTGGCAACTGGTCGAGTATGCGCTTCAGCAAAACGATGCCGAAATGCTCAAACGCGCGGCAATCATTTCGGATAAGCTACTGCCGCGCTATTTCAAATATCTTGGAGAGATCAACTGATGAAGCGAGTGAATGTTGTTTTGATTTGTTGTGCGCTCATCTTATCAAGCGCACAGGGGTTTGCCGTATCACCATCGGTAAAGAAAAAAATTCAAAAACGCGCCGGGGTTGCACCCTCAAACCAACCGGTGACGGTGACGCTGGTGCGCTGGCCCTACACCTGAAGCCTTTCAGACCCGGCAAGTTTGCTGATTAAAGAGATCGCTCAGAAATACGGCGCAAAAGTGAAATTCGTCAGTGAAAATTGGGGGGAATCAAAACTTGCGGATTACTATGGTATCACCCGCTACCCTGTAGTTTTTGTCGATGACCTGCTCATTGCGCAACCGGATGATTTCGGCTGGTACGGGGCAAAAGGCAAATACACACCGTGGCGCGATGCCGCCAATCACGCGAAATTTAAAAACGACCTCAGCAAAATGATTGACCTGATTTTGAGCGGTCATAAAGCCGCAGCCGAAAAACCTGCCGCCCGCCTTGAAGCCCTGGGACCTGCCGCTTTGCCAACTTTTACTGCGCACGATATGGATGGAAAGCAAATTGACTTTGCGGCGCTCAACGGCAAAGTGCTCATCGTCGAATTCTGGGCAACCTGGTGTGTACCTTGTCGCGCGACGCTCAAATGGTTTAATGAAATCAAGCAGCGTTATGGTGAGCGCGTCGAACTCATCGCGGTTGCCGTTGAATCGCCTGAAAAAGAGGTGCGACAGATGACCGCAACCTTAAATCCGATGATTCATAAAGTGTTCGTGAATGACGCAATCATTAAAAATTTTGGCGACATTACCAGTGTGCCGACGATGTATGTTTTTGACCGCACCGGCAAAACTGCCAATGTCTTTTTCGGCGCGCCGCCCGATTTACATCAGAAGGTCACAGGGTTAATGAATGCGCTCCTCAAATAATTCAAAGCGGCAGGGCTTGATGGATAACCAGATGCTTCAAGCCTTTGTCGCTTTCGACTGCTCTTTTCTTTAACCCCGCCTATTCGCAACAAATTTTTCGCGCCTTTCGGTTATCGCTTTTAAACGAGAACACCTTATCCGAAGACCAGGCGGATGCGGATGCTATTATCCGTTCAATCCCAAGAGCAATTTCAGCTTTCGTTGATAAGATTGATTTGATGAAGATGAATAAAAGGATTGCTGCGTCGCTTGCCCTGCTCCCCTGAATCAATTGAATTAAATCTTGACGATTTGAGCGCGATGCTGTTAGCCTGAGAGCGCTTCTCTAATATCCAGCCGTATATTCAATCAATAAAAATAAAAACCAGAACGTGAGCCAAGGCTCCGATAAACTTTCTACCGTGCAAAATAAATTACCATTTTCCGTTCGCCGATATGCAAAGATTTTACAAAAAAGATGTTGCTCAAAATCGCTCTATGTCCCTGACCAATCGCGAGGCTGTGCTGTATGCCTTCGATGAATTTATCGTTGACCCGCAAAATCGCCTGTTCAAGCGTAACGGTCAGGCGGTGTCGCTGACCACCAAAGCTTTTGAGTTGCTGCTCGTACTGGTTGAACATAACGGACAGGTATTGGAAAAAAATGACCTGCTCAATCGTTTGTGGCCGGAAACCTTTGTCGAAGAGATTAATCTCAATGTTCATATTTCCTATTTGAGAAAAGCTCTCGGTGAAAGCGCCGCGCATCATCAGTACATCGAAACCCTGCCGAAAAGAGGCTACCGGTTTTCAGCAACTGTTCAGGCAATCCCGATTCATCAGGAATCGCTCACGGCTGACGTTCAACCATTGTTGTCACCCTCGAATGAACTGCTGCCTACAATTGCGCAGGTAAGCGCGGCTCAGATTCAAACTGGTGGTGATGAGCCGATTGAACAGCCAATCAATCAAGCGCGCCACATTCAAAAACTGACTAAACCGCATTGGTGGTTAGAAAAAAAGCCTTTGAGCATTTTCGCGATGGTCATCTTCGCAGCGGTCATTTTCATCGCTTTTCTCTATCTGAAACGACGAGATTTTTTCCCGACATCTGCGACACCTTTTCAAAAAATCAGCAAACAAAAACTCACGGCGCATGGCAAAAATCTGTTGCCGACGCTTGCGCCTGATGGCGAATATGTCGCCTATGTGCTCGATGATGCGGGCAAACAATCGCTTTGGGTTATGCAGGTGGAAACCAAAAGTTGTGTGCAGGTCATCGCTCCGACAGAAGTTATTTACGATAGCGTGACTTTTTCGCCCGATGGCAAATTCCTCTACTTCGACACCACCGACAAACAGTATCAAAGCGCGCTTTATCAAATTCCCATACTTGGCGGCACGCCGAGAAAAATTCTCGTTGATGTCGATAGCCACATCGCCATTTCGCCTGACGGTAAACAACTCGCCTATGTCACCTCTGACCTTGCCAAAGGTCGAACCGCATTGATGGTGGCAAACGCCGATGGCAGCGAACCGCGCGTGTTGATGACGCGGCAGAAACCCGAACTGGTATCAAACTGGGGCGGCGTCGCCTGGTCGCCCGATGGTAAATTGATTGCTTGTGTCGTGCGCCGAATGAATTTGCCTGCCTGTCATATGCAGGTAATGATTTATCATTTAGCCGATAAGCAGGAATCGCCTCTGGGTCCGAACGAATGGGCAGACGTTGGACAAATCGCCTGGCTCGACGATAACAGCGGCATTCTGGTGAGCGCCTTTCGTCAGGAAGAACCGCTTTACGGTTCGCAACTCTGGCGCATTGCTTACCCGAAGGGTGAAGTCATCAAGCTCACGGACGATTTAATCAGCTATGAAGGCGTCAGCCTTGCAAATCGTTCGCATCGTCTGGTCACCTCAACGATGGAGCGGGTGTCGCGAATCTGGATACTCAATCAAGGCGATTCGGAAACTGCAAAGCAAATCATTTCGGTAATGGGCGATAATCGCAGCGAATTGTTTGGGATGAGTTGGACGCCTGACGGACAATTGGTTTACGGTTCGCACGGCGGCAGAAACGCCGACATTTGGATGATGAATGCCGACGGCACTAATCAACGCCAATTAACTTTCACCGATAGTCAGGAAACCGCACCGGTGGTTTCTCCCGATGGACGTTATATCGTTTATGTTGCCAAAGGCGCAGGTCCACCGCACCTTTGGCGCATGGACAGCAACGGCGAAAACCCTATCCAATTAACTGATGGCAAAGGCGAACAAGACCCCGCGATTTCACCCGATGGCAAATGGGTTGTGTATAACGCTTTCGTTGGCGGGGTGATGGCTTTAAATAAGGTTTCCATTGATGGCAGCGCCGTTGAACAACTCACCCACGAATGGTCGATTCGTCCGCAGATTTCCTCTGACGGCAAACACATCGCATTTATTAAAATGGATGCGTCGCACAAGCGTATGGTGGTGGCGTTGATGCCGTTTGCGGGCGGCGAAGTCAGCAAAACTTTTAATGAAATGCCGATACCCGAACATCTGCTGTTGCGCTGGTCGCCCGATGGTCGCGCTTTGCATTACATCAAAATCAGTGACGGTGTGGCGAATATCTGGAGCCAACCGATTGATGGCGGAATTTCAACACCGATTACCCGTTTCAAGTGCGACAGTATTTTTCGCTTTGCCTGGTCACGCGATGGAAAAACCCTGGCGCTCGATAGAGGCGTTACCATCAGTGATGTCGTGTTAATGAATGACACGCAGGAAAAATGAAAGAAGGGGAGAAAGGGAGAAGGGGAGAAAGGGAGAAGGGGGTGATTATTTGTTTAAATAGTATCACCCGATTATAGTCCCAAAAATTACAGCAAATATTGTAAAAGACATTTGAGTGTGAATGAGGTTATTTATCTCCCTATCCCCCTTTCTCCCCTTCTCCCTATCTCCCTATCTCCCCTTCTCCCCTTCTCCCCATCCCCTTTCTCCCTCGCTACGATTTAGCTTTCTGTCTGAGTTGTTCGATGAGTTTTTTGATTTTCTCTTTATCGTTCACCTGTGGCGCGATGCGTAAAAAATGTTCGAGCGCATCGGCGGCTTCTTTGTATTGATTGTTGCGACTGTAAAGCGAACCCAGATAAAAATAGGCATCCGGCACGTCGTCTTTCGCCATCTGCACGACCCGTTCAAAAGCCTGAATCGCGTCCATTCGCGTGTCGCTTTGTTGCGCGAGCACAATGCCCAACCACATATAAGCGTTTACTGAACCGGCATTCAATTCAACCGCCCGCCGCAATGAATTCACTGCCTGCTCGCGTTGATGCAAATTGAACTGCGCGATGCCGAGTCCATAATGCGCCCGCCAACCGTCTCTATTCACTTCGACAGCCCGAAGCAATAACGGCTGCGCGTTTTGATAATCGCGCTGTTCAACATAAAAGTTGCCCAGTTGTTCAAGCGCGTCGTAATAATCCGGGAAAATCTCAATGGCTTTTTTCAAAGCAACGACGCCCTGTTCGACGAGCCTGGCTCTCAAATTATCCATCCCGCGTTTGTACTCTTTTTGCGCGGCATCGGGAACCGATTGAGAAAAATTAATTGCCGGTGGCGCACCCTGGGCAGCGTTTTTTTTCGGCTTGACGGTGAGGTCAATCATCACCGGTTCTTCGCTTCGCGTAACCGACAGCGGCACAAGTTCGATGCGTTGTTCGACATTTTCATAATTGGTGTTCATCATATCGACACGCAGAAAATAGACGCCTCTACTAATCGTGCGAAATTCGTATTTGCCGGTGCTGTCGGAAAAAATGGTTTTAAGCGTTTGACGGTTTTCATCAAGCAGAGAGACACGAACGTTGCCGAGTGCCTGCCCGGAAGCGGTTCTCACATAACCTCTCAAAGCAAAGCGGGCTTCGGATTGCAAAGCAAAAGGGTTTACGAGAAAACTGAAAAATAGAATGAGTATGAGCATAACCGCTGCCTCCATTTTCAAAACATCATTCATCGCCCAAAGAACAAAAAGTCGGGTTGCTTATCGGTAAGTATAAGCAACCCGACCGCGATTATCTAAGCAGGAACCCTAAGGCAATGGTTCAAGCTTAGAAAATGAAATGGAAGCCCAGGCGCACCGTGCGGTTTCCTTGATAAGCTGTCGGCAATCCGTAAATCGCGCTACGCGCAGGCGACGCGCCATTTGCGGGATTAACCAGAGATTCGGCATCGAAGCCATGCGCATAGAAATCCGCGACGCTGACAAAGGCATTCAAATTACCGTTGCGATTCAACTGTTGCCCGATGTTGAGCACTGCTGCCTGATTGAAGACGTTCAACACGTTGAAGTCGAATTTCACTTTGGTGTGTTCCGTCAGTCCATAAGTGTGCGCCACCAGAACGTCGGTTTGCGTCAAGGCAGGTGTGCGCCCCAAATCACCGCGACCGTTGTAATAGACCGGCACGATGAAGGTCACTTGTGACGTAAGCGGTGTGCCACTATAAGCCAACTGCGTCAGCGAGAAAGTGGTCGCGCCGATGCCGGTATTGAGGGTGTAGTTGCCGAAGAATTTGAAGGTGTGCGGGCGGTCGGTTGCCAGGCGTCCGTACACGTTTTGACCGTGCGAATCGAAATTGCCGAACGGCAGGTCAAAGGCGCGGCTGACGTTGGGTTGTGAACGACCATTCTCATCCGAATTCGCCAGACCCGCATAGTTGCCGTAGAGCCGGCTCCAGGTGTAAGAAGCCGAGTAACCGAGATTGCGCAAAAAGCCTGTGGTGCGACGACCATCCAGACGAAACTCGACGCCATCATATTCGCGTTTGGCTTTCGGAACCAGCGGCACACCAAGCGTGGTAACGATGCTTTCGTCGGTCAAGCCTTCGCCGGGGTTGCCGATGGTGTATTTTTCATTTTCCTCGGCATCGAGAATACCAATATCTTCGATGGCGCGAATCAAACGCTTGCGGGTGTAACGCGCCGAGAAAATCATGTTTTCGTTAAGCTGATGTTCCGATGTTACGGTGAATTCTCTCTGTTGATAGGGTTTGATTGCCGGGTCAATGCCTGCAATCTGCCCGTTGGCATCGACTTCAACCAGACGATTGTCGAATTCGGTAATCGTCGCGCCGAGCGCGCCGGGGTTGGCTTTGCCGAGCAGATTCAGATTGGGACTATCCAATCGATAGACATGGCTGACCCAGTAATCGCCGCCGAACGAACCGCGCGCCAGTTCCAGTTTCATGGTGTCGAAGAAATGACCATAGCTGGCGCTCAGTTTCCACTTGCCGTTGCCTAACACATCCCACGCCACGCCAAGACGCGGCGCAACTTTATCGCCCCAGCCGAAGCTGATGGGATTGTTTTGCGGAACGCCGTTGACCTCTTTGCGATACGGCGGCAGGAATTCATTTTCAATACGCATACCGGCATTGACGGTGATGTGCGGAGTCACCTGCCAGGCATCCTGAATGAAGAAGCCTTGATTGCGGCTGTTGACGCCCGTATCGTGACGCACACCATCTTGCCAGATGTAGTAGCCATAAGTACCACGCGCCCCGGCGATGCTGCCGCGATTGAACGCATCACCCCAGAAGACCTGGAAGAAGCCGTTGGTGAAATCGTCCTGCACCTGATTGGCAATGCGGTTCAATTGATAACCGCCTTTCAAGGTGTGTTGTTGTCCGAGAAAACGTCCGACATAGGCGCCGTCGAGATAGATGTTGTGACGTGTAGTGACGTCTTTGAGAATGGCGAACGTCGTGGTCACATTGGTGAACCCTGAGTTGCCGACAAATTCTGCCGGAACCGCCGGGTTGGTCTGCTTGGTGGAATTGGTGCCGTATTGAATAAACGGCAGACCCGATTTGCCATAAGAATTGCCTTTGGCATTGAAATAGTTATAACCGTAGCGACCGGTGATGATGAGTTTGCTGGTCGGCAAATAGGTGACTGCCGCTGAGTAAGTTGATGCAGGCACATAACCGCCGCCGATTGCGACATTGTTTGCGGGCGGCGAGATTAACGGGTCACCATAAACCGTTCCGGCAAACGGCGCGGGCGAAGCGAGTCCCGGAAGCACACCGGTAATTTTGTTGGGCGACCAGGTGAACGAACTGTTGACCTGCAATTTTTGCGATGGCGCATAATCAAGTCTCGCCAATCCGAATTGCTGCACGATGCGTTGCGTATAAGCGCGTGTGCCGCCCGACACATGGTCAATGGTGCGCTCTGTGCGATTGAGTTGCGGCGCATAGCTGGTGAAGAAATGCAGGCGGTCTTTAACGATTGGACCACCCAACGAGAATGCTGGGAAGAAGGTGCGGAATTCATCTTCTCTTGGCGAAAAGAAACTGGATTGCGTCACATCCGTCGGATTCAACCGCCAGTACCCGCGCGGGCTGGCATCAAGCGCGGCGCTGTTGAGTTCAAGACCGGCTTCGCCATGAAAATCATTCGAGCCGCTCTTGGTCACGACGTTGACCACGCCGCCGGTTGCGCCGCCAAATTCGGCTTCAAAGCCGCCGCTCTTCACTTGGACTTCTTTCACGAATTCAAACGGCAGCGAATTTTGCGCCGACAAAGTGCCACTGCGAACGTTGGACACGTCAACCCCGTCGATGACAAAGACATTTTCGGAACCTGATGCGCCATCCACTTGAAACCCGCCGACCCCGCCGAGCGCGCCGGGAACGCCTGCGGCTCCGGCTTTCGGTTCAGGGCGCACACCGGGCGCAACCTGTAAAATCGAATGGAAATTGGTGCCTTTGGGCGTATTCTCAATAAATTTTTCGCTGATGTTGGTCGCGGTTTTGCTTGAGGTCACATCGATGGCTTCGCTGGTTGCCGTGACCGTCACGCTTTCAGAAACTTGTCCGGTGGGTAGTTCAATTTCGAGCGATAATTCTTTGCCGAGTTCAAGAACGATTTGCTCTTTGTTGACGGTCTTGAACCCTTGCTGACTGGCAGTGATGGTATAGGTGCCGATGGGTAGTCTTTGAAAAACGTAAAAGCCGCTGCTGTCCGTGGTGGTTTCAAAGGGACGCACGGCTGTCGGACTGGTCGCTGTCACTTTGGCATTGGCGACCACTGCGCCGGAACTGTCTTTGACGGTTCCTTGAATGCGTCCGGTATTTTCCTGTAGCGCAGCAAGCGATGTGCTGACCGGCATCAATGCCAGAGCCAGCAACAAAAGAACACTGCAAAATTTGCGGAATGGTAATGCTTTTCTCATAAAATCCTCTTGAGCTATTTTTTGATTTGATTGCTAAGACCTGCACGGGTGAGATCATCAGCCTCAATTCGATTGTTCGGAGATGCCGGGTAAAATCTCCGTTCTTGCATATCCTGTAGAAATGATTTACACGTTTGTCTGAACTGTGGCGATGAAGGGCAATTCGAGCATTGCCTATCACGTTTTTCGATTGCACGATTTGAGTTATCGGCAAGACGGCTCTCACAACGAGCCTATGTTTGGCTGGGTATCATTTGAAATCTGTGGGTGCCTTTGCTTTTCCCTTATTATTGGCACCCTTGACGGCAAGCAGTATCGAATAAAAGCGGTTTAAAAGCTTTTAAAAGGGTTTAATTTCGCTTTAATTGTGATTAAAAGCGACAACCCTCGCGACTTACCGATAAAGCAAGTAAACTACTTACCCATGTCCATAACCCATTTGTTAAAAATCAATGTCGCGCATCCACAGGAAGAAATGATTGAGCAGGCGGCGACGATCATTCGTGGGGGAGGATTGGTGGCTTTCCCGACCGAAACGGTTTATGGACTTGGCGCAGATGCGTTGAATGAAACCGCCGTGCAAAAAATATTTCAAGCCAAGGGTCGCCCCGCCGACAACCCGCTCATCGTCCATGTCAGTTCACGAGAAATGCTTTCGCGTGTGGCAACCGATGTCAGTGAAAAGGCTGAGCAGTTAATAAAAAAGTTCTGGCCCGGCCCGCTCACCCTGGTTTTGAAAAAATGCGCTGAGGTTGCGCCGACGGTCTCTTGCAACTTGCCAACGATTGCTGCGCGAATGCCCGCCAACCCCATTGCCCTGGCATTGATTAAAAAAGCCGACACCCCCATTGCCGCGCCAAGCGCCAACCGTTCGGGAAGACCAAGCCCGACCACTGCGGCGCACGTTCTCGAAGATTTAGACGGACGCATCGAGATGATTTTGGATGGCGGCGCAACCCATATCGGCATCGAATCAACGGTGATTGATATGACAGGCAGTGTGCCGATGATTTTGCGCCCCGGTTGGATTACCCGCGAAGCGATTGCCGACGTCATTGGCGACGTTGAACAAGCGGTGTCCGAAGACGAACTCAAACGCTCGCCCGGCACGCGCTATCGTCACTACAGCCCGCGCGCCCGCGTGGTGTTAATTGAACAGGCAACCGCAGATGAATTGAAAAATCGTTGTGAAGAATTATTGCAGCAAGGTCGGGTCGGCTTGCTGCATCACACCCCGCTTGCAATCACCGACGCAAATTTATTTGCGGTTCAACTCACGGACAGCGCCGAAGATTATGCGCGAAGAATTTATGCGGCGCTCAGAGACCTCGATGAACGTCAACCGCAGGTCATTCTTATCGAAGGCATCAGCGAAGCGGGCGAAGGCGCTGCGGTCATGGACAGACTGCGCCGCGCCGCTTCGGAAATCATGAACTGACACCCTGGTTTTAGCATTTCTTGTTAACCGATTTCTTCACCCGGTTGCGATATAATTCAAATGATTGAACGGAGTCAGTTTTATATGGCAATCATCATTCGAGAAGCACAAACGAACGAACGCGATGAATTAATTCCTTTACTGTTGCAGGCAGAACCGTCTGAAAGCGCTTTGCGTTGGAGCCTGGACAATTTGAGCGACACCATTTACCGCATGGATGAAGATGATAAACTTGTCGGCGCAGCAACGATGCGATGGCGCAAAGCGCCTGTCGAAATCATTGAACTGGCGATTGCCGGAAACCATCACGGGCAGGGACTCGGAAGACAAATGATTGATTATCTCATTGCCGAAGCTCGCCATCGTGGCAAAGCGCAACTTTTTGTCGGCACCGCCAATTCCGGCATCGGCAATATTGTCTTCTATCAGAAATGTGGCTTTCGTATGGACAGCGTGCGCAAAGATTATTTCTGGTATCACGCTTCGCCGGTATTTGAAAACGGTATCCGCACACGCGATTTACTGGTCTTTCGTTATGACCTCGCAGAATAAATTTTTCACAGGGTAGATTATCGTTCCAGGCTCTTTGGGTGGCGAATGCCTAAAAAGCGTTGCAGGCTGCGGCGGCGTAATTTCAAAAATAAACTTTCGCGACCAATCTGCGGAAAAGCAGTTTCATCCATTTCAGGAACAAACGATGCGCCGCGTCCGCTACCGAATTCGTAAACCGGAAACGCCAGCATACTGAGCATCGTCGTCCATTCGTTGTGATACGGGCTGCGCCAATCGGCAAGCGGTTCGTCTGAGCCTACGACTTCAATTCGTTTTGACGGGTCGCCGAACCAGTGCCGCGAAGTTTGCATCAAGCCGACGTTACGGACTTCTTTAATGCCCATATGACGCGACGCCACCATATCAACCGCCAGCGCATCGTGTCCCGCGTAAAATCGCCAAGGTCGTTTCGGACGCGGGCAACTGATCATTCCCAACAATCCGTCAGCCGCCGTATCATAAGCATCAATCAACGCGAAATGCGGCGGGAACTGATCGAGCAACATCATCACCGCCGTGTCTTTGTGCGCTTGTCGCTCAACGAAGATAAATTTATCGCAAGGCTCACCCAGGGTTTCCACGTTGTTTAAGGTGAGAAAAACAATATCGACGGGATGGCTGCATAGCTTCGCAAATGAGATGCGAAAATCGGATTCCTTCCAGGTGTGACTCACTGTACGTTGCCCCAAACCGCGCGGGTAATCGTGCGCGATTTGTTCTGCGGACGCATCAACCAGTTTGAAATTATTGGATGTGATGTTGAAATAGCGGGCGACGGTTTCGACCGAACGGTTTTGATAGAAGAAGTCATACAGATTGCGCGCTTCGATAACCGTGATGTCGCGGCAACCAAGCGAGCGAAGATAGAGGGCGAGTTGTTCAATGAGCGCCGGGTCGGTGATGACCGATTGGTCTTTTTGCGAATAACCGAGCATGAAATTGGGTTTGATAGTCACTCGCAATTGGTTAATCGTTTTGCCAAGTTGGGTGGCGCGATCTTCAAGGGCTTGTTTGAGTTTTGCTTCACCAAGCAGATGATGAAAGAGGGGGATTTTTTCTTCGGCGGTTGTGCCTTGCAAAACGCAAACCGCACCGCCGCTTCCGAGCGGGCTGCGCGCAATGAAATTTTTGCGATGCGCGCGTGGTAAAAAAATTTCACCGACTTCGGCGATTTTTTGCGCAAGGGTATCGGCGGTTTCCGAGTTTACGAGTTCATCGTTTTCATCAAAGGCGGCGGCGAGAATTTCAAAGATACGTTTGTGGCGGTCTTCATCTTCCATCGTGCGCCGAAAATCATCAATAACTTTGGTATCAAATTCGTTTTGTTTTTCGAGAATTTCGACGAGGCGTTTGAAACAGAGCCAGGCGGTGCGTTCAGCATCGATGTTGAATAGACAGAATTCGCGAAATGAACGGTAATCGAGATGACGGCGAACCTGTCCGGGAATTTTCCCTGCAAAAAATCCCAGCCAGGTAATCCAGGTTGCCCAGAGCCTTGAGAGCGGCGCTTGCGACCAGCGCACATGTTGACGCACAGAGGTTGCCCAACCGCCGATGACGCCCGCCATTTGACTTGCGAATGCCAGCAGGCGAAGCCTGGGGCTGCCGTATTTCAAAATCGCGCCGCGCATATAAATCGCGTGCATCTGTTCATCTTTCCATGACCAGAGCAGCGCGTGATGCACGAGGTCGCGCGCGTCTTCGGTAATCGGCATTTGCCGCAGGCGTTTTAAAATGGCTTCTTCGCGATAGCCGATGGAGACAATCTCTTCGCGTTCGAGCGCAAGCAGAAAGAGTTTCAAAATTTCACGACGCGGCGCGCTGGCATATTTTACGCGCCAGAGTTCAAGCTCCTGTTCAAACTCTTCATAAACGCCGTTCAACGGTTGCTGTCTCGCTTTCGGTAATCAGTTCTAAATGAGTTTTAACGAGGCTCAAGGACTGATTCAATAGATTTTTTACAAAGCAAAATTTATGTGGTTTTCCGGCAGGGGAAGGGAATTGCAGGGTGTCCAAAAACCCTGCAAATTTTCACCGGTGAAAAAATCAAATTGCTGCGATCTTTTGTAGTCCAACTTTCACTGTCCAAAAATTATAGTGATACTGTTGCCGAATTGATTTTTGATTTTCAGTTTCTCGTATAATGGCGTGAATCCATTCTTGATATCCTTGCAACTTGCTGCAAAAGCAGAAACTTTTTCCATGATCCACAAGGAGGTTTAATTAATTATTCACTTAACTTTCCAATGTTTTCCATAATCATCGGTATAAAGTTCCGAGATATAGCCGGAACCCTGCTTTATGGGTTTGATTTTCATTTTGCCTGTTCCATCTAAAGCTAGGGTGACCTCTTCAATCAATTGCGCGTCACAACACTGCCAATTCTCTAAATCCAATTCAGCATCCCAAGCCGACCAGGTTGTTCCAGCATCTAGGGTAACGGCATAAAGCCATCCCATATAAAAATAACCTACCTTGTCGTTTACAAAGCGAATTTGATTCTTTGGAATTTCAACTTTGTTTGGAGAAATAAAGGTTATTACCCTATTGGCACCAGAGAAGAATTTTTTATCTATCGCTTCAAAATTATAATAGACTTGTGGCGGTTCAAGATCGTCCCTTTCAAAGACAGTTACACTAATTTTGAAAGGCGTGTTTTCAGTCTCCCAAATTTCTAAAGTTTTTTCTTTATCCCTGGATGAGCTTAATAAAGGCCCGGTATTTCTCGGATCGCCTTTGAGCACAACCGTCTTCCTCGATTGCCAATCATTTATATCTTGTTTGTAGATGAACCATTCGTTTCGATACCCCAATGAACCGCCATCACCATCCCTACAAAAATTGGCATCATAAAGATAATCTATCGGCTCTTCTTCATTTTTAGGTTCTACTTTCGGAAAGAACAGCTCCATCCCGCGCTTGGCTTTATCTCGATCAGTATAAACATAGACATCTAAAATCTTACTCACATCTGATTGTTTCCGTGAATAGCTGGTAAAGAGACGGCGGAGTTTTTCCTGAGAATAATCTTCCGTGGAGATCAATATTCCTGTTCTCACAATTACCGTGCTTAGCCTCTTGAAGCTTTTCTCCCAAACCAACTCGAAAGGAAAATCTAATTTCATGTCCTGTTGCTTGTGTGAGTCGATAGGAATAGTCATCTTTAATCCCACAATAATTAATACAATTAAAAAAATACCTAATACAGCCTTGTAGATCATCTTCACCTCAACTTTATGCGACAGCTAATTCAACAATACCTAATGTGCGACTCTTTTTTCGTGCTTTGTTTTCAGCCGTTTGTGGTTGTGATTTCCGGTCAGTGCCAAAAAATCGAAAACACCAGCATTGAAAATAAAGGGCTTATGAAGCATCAAACCAAAAGAGTCGCACATTGAGCTCAACAATATGAACTTTAATGCGTAAAACACTCTCCCACTCTATGAATTAGTAAGTAATTCATGAGTGAAACACTCCTATCTGCGGCAAATTGATTATAATATTTTTGTTAGTAACTTTATTTGCAATCATTTTTAAAAAAGTTTATCAGTTCTCCCGGATTATTAAAGCCCGTTTCTTTCTTATAATCATCAGGTGATTTATTAGGATCATGACCTTTTGCAGTTTTCACATGCATTAATTCATGAAGCATAACCATCGCTTGATAAAACTCAAGGTTATTACCAGCATCTTGTAGATACTGTCTTGATGGATACTTCATACTATCGAATTGTGGGTAATAATAACTATTACCAAGTAAAATTAATCCCCCATAAGGAGAACCATTTGTCGAACCTGGGGCCGCAGCAACTGCATAATCCCTTCCTGTTGCATAATCAAAGTAGTTATCCATCCAAAACCTATAGTAGGTAGTATCGCGGGGGGCTCCAGGCATCTGGGTTGTCCTAGCATACGCAGATTTTGCATCAACTACCTTGCCTGTTTTCTTGAAGTCCTCAAGAAATTGCCACAGACCCAAATCAATTGCCCATTTTTTACAATTTTCCGACGCCTGTTCTAAAAACTCCATTAAATTTTTAAATTCTGGGCTATCATCTGCTTTTGGTTCAGCCGCTTCACCACTAGAGGTGGGGGCATCGGAAAATTCACTATCCCCATAGGATAAACCGAGTCCGGGATTGTATGCTTCAAATTCCGCTAACACAGAGGGTTGCCTAGGCTCTCCTCCACCCTTCTTTTTTAAGCCTTCAGGGTCAATCCAATCCACTGGACTGTTCTCCACATAAGCATAGCGATTCCAACTCTGCGGGTTGATGAGATAGCCGCTGGCTTCATAAGGGTCAGATTGATTAAATCTGCCAATATTCGCCGAATAGTCGCGATTGACCGCGTAATCATTCCCGGTCTCCGTATCTCGCTCATAGCTGTTCATCTTATGTTTATCCGTCGTGCCGCTGGTGTTCAACTCTTCGCCGAATGGTAAGTGTGCTTGCCGTCCTTGAATTGAGCCTTGTCCATCCGTAATCGTCGCCCGAACACTCAACCGGTCGTACAAAAAGAACAAGCGACTGCCGCTGCTTTCTCTGGCAATCATTCGCGACCCGCTGAAAATGTAATCCGTCACCACTGTACCGGTTGAACCATTATGTTCGGCGATGCATTGCCCACCTTGCCAGACATAATGTGTCGTCGTCGAGCCGACCACTTTTTTGATACGTTGGTTTTGATGATCGTAAGCATAGGTCGCCGTCGCGCCGCTATCGACACTCACCACCCGATTCTCGGCGTCGTATTGATAGGTGTGCGAGCCATCATTGGTGACATTGCCATTGGCATCATAGGTGTAACTCACCGGGCTGCCGCCATTCGTCGTCACACTGCTGATTTGATTGGTCGGCACACCGCCTGATTGCGTCAGTGAGATGGATTGAATTTGAGTGCCGCCGCTCGTCGCATCGTACACACTGGTTCGGTTGCCCCAACGGTCATAGACAAACCGCCGCTGTGCCGACACTGAGTTGGTCGTTTGATTGGAGGTCACAAGCCTGCCGAGATTGTCATAAGTGTAACTCGCCGATTCAGTCGCTCCGTTGATGCTGCCACTGATGCTCATCAACTGCCCGCTGTTGCCAGCCGTTGACCCGTTGCCGTTTTGTCCTGAACTTGCCGCATAGCTGTAGGTCAAACTCAGGCGCGTGAAGCCGTTTTGGGTCACGGTCTGAGAGGTCAGTTGCAAGCGGTTGCTGTCATAGCCGAATGACTCATTAATGTTCGAGCCGAGCGTCCAACCCGACACCTGTCCCGCGCCCGTGTAGCTCACACTCGATAAATAATTCGTGGAGTCTGAGTTGTTGACGATGCTCAATAACCTGCCGTAAGCGTCGTGACTGAGGTTGAGGGCGCGAGTCGAAGGATAAGTCATCTGCGTCGCTTGTCCGGCTTCATTCAAACTGTAACTCGTGGTGTAACTCTTCGCGCCGATGGTCGCGGTCATTCCCGATAATCTGCCAAAACTATCATAGCTGTAACTCTCGGATGATTGTCCGCTGAGACTCACCGACAGCAACAAGCCTATCGTAGAACTCGATGCTCCGTTATCGAAGGTGTAGCTGACACTCGGCGTTGCCGGAACCCCGCTTGACCCGACGTTGTAGCTGATGCCGGTTAAGCGATTCATCGTGTCATAGGAGTATGTGGTAATCACCCCGCGCGCATCGGTCTTCGTGTCAACCGCGTCAAAATCCGTGTAGGTGTATTTCGTTGTCCAATAGGTTCCCGTGCCGTCATTGATGCTGGCAGTCTGTTCGGGGATTTTTTCATAGAGCATTCGGGAGAGCGAATCGTATTTGAACTTGCGATATTGACTGCCTTGATTGACCTCTTTGAGATTGTCGAGCAAATCATACGAATAGCTGGTCTCCTGATTGAGTGAACCGCTTGACACATCCTGCTCGGTCACTTTGATGAGTCTGCCTAGCCCATCCAACTCGCGTTTCATCTGCCGGTTCACTTGATCGGTCACCGTCACCGTCGCGCCGCTGTAACTGGTCTGCACGGTGTTGCCGCCCGGCAAGCTCACTTGCGTGGCTCGCCCCAGAGCATCGAAGCTATTGACGGTCTCCGGCGTCGGACTCACGCCTGCTTGATACGGATTGCTGCGTTTCCACACTCGTCCCATCGCATCATAGGTCGTGGTTACTGCTCCAACGCCTGGCGGGGTTTGGGTGATAACCCTGCCCCAACCATCATAGCTATAGCTTGTCGTCACCGTTTTGGTATTCGCGCCTTCGTCATAGGTGACCGTCTGGCTTGCCGTCAAATTCGCGTCATCGAAACTATTGTCGCTGGTTGCGGTCGTCGGATAGGTCGCCACATCCGGTCTTAATGCCGCATCATAAGTGACGGTGGTTTGTTCGCCGCGCGGATCGGTCGCGCTAATCACCAAGCCGGTGTTGAAATCATCTTCCATCGTCGAAGTCAACGCCCCTGTGCCCGTGCCTTTGGTCACCGATACCGGCGCGGTGTAAGCATTGGTGCCATCAAGCGTCGAGGTCTGTTCATTGCAACAACCCAATTCCTGCTTCACCACATTGCCGTATTTATCATACTTGGTCTTGCGGGTGATGCTGGTTCCCGCCCCCACATCTTTGTAACGGGTCACGCCGGTGACATTGCCCCTCACCGTCTTGGTCGCATCATAAGTTGCATCGTGATTGGGGGCTTCGCTTTGTCCGCTATAAACCTCCATGCCGCCCATTGAGGCATAATCATCGTAAGTAAACGTCGCCTTTGCCAACAGCGAATCATCGTTGTCGTTGGTGTTTTCCAAGGCATCATAAACATCGGTCTCAATCACCAGACTTCTCAGATAAGCATTGAGATAGGAAGTGTCGGTTTTATAAACCACATGGGTTCGTCTGCGGACTTGAAACACCCCACTGATTTTATAACCATACTCGCGCGTGTTGGTGACGTTGCCATAGCTATCGTAATCGAAATCCACCTTAATTTGATTGGCGGTTGGCGTGGCGTCATCAGAGCTGGTCACCGTCTGCACCTGTTTGTTGCTGCCGCCATCGGTCGTATAAGTGAACTCGGTCTTTGCCATCGTCGCGCTTGAGGCATTCTGAATCTGGGTTTCCGTCATCAAGCCATCATTGGAACCGGTAGTTGAGCGCGTCAACAATAACTTTGAGGAATCGGGGCGCGTGATGGTGTAGGTCGCCGTGCCGCTTCCGGCGCTTGACGAATAAGTATAAGTGGCAGTCGGGGCGCTGGTCGCGCTTTCCGCGCGTTGACTAAATGACGGCGCATCCGTAAGCGACGAAGCAGTCGTTGGATAGTTAAATTCTACTGAGTTCTTTTCCGTGCCGTCAGCAATCACCAGGTTGGCATCGATGCTCATATCCTTGCGACCGGTCACCTTGTAAACCATGCCATAGACCGAATAATCGAACTTGTAACCGGTGTTGGTCGCGGGAAAATAGACGTGCTTTAAGACCGGAATATTGCCGCTAGGCGCGTTCTCCACCGTCAGTCCGCTGAAACTCGCGCTGATCGAACGGCATTCGTAATCGAACTGCGCCACCGTTCGTGTTCCCGTACTGAAATTCGGCGCAGTGATCGACGACAGATTCATGTTGGTGTCATAGTTGAACTGCAAGTATCTGCCCATCGAGTCGGTGAGGTAATCAATCGCCTGCCGCCAGAGAAATTGATTCGGAGCCGAGCCGTTGTAGGTTTTATAACCGATAGACACATAATTGCCGTTGGCATCTTTGATCTTGGTCGGTAATAAACGATTGTTGGTGACGCTGATGGTCACGGCGGTGCCATTATTGAAATAGAGTTTGCCGCCCGCCGATTTACTGCCGACAAACGTAATGTGTGTGCCATCGGTAGTTTGATAAGTCGTCGAAGTGGTGTCGCTGCCGGTGCCCAGATAATGACGGGTGCCGTCCGGGTCAATCAACACATACTTGGCGCTCGCCCCTGAGCCATAAGTCAGAATGCGCCCGAAGTTCAAAGAAAAGCCCGGCGAGGGCGAGCTATTCACGGCGTTAAAGGTGATGGCGCTGCCGTGCCGCGACCAGATGCGAGAGTTATAAAACAGCGTCAGGCTTGCGCCCAAGCCTCTGCCGCTCAGACCATAGAGCGGCATCGCCATATTGAAATTGCTGCCTTCGGGTTGCACATTGCCAAGGAGGGTTGGCTCCAGAGCGCGATAGCGCGGATTGCCAACCAGATTGCGCGATTCGCTGTAGAGTTCATCATAACCAAAATCGGAACTGTCACCGATGGTCGGACAATAATTATTCTGCGCGTTGACGGTTGGCATGAATTTATCCATCAGCTTGTCGAGAGGCGCGAGGCTGCCAATGCGAACCCCGGAATCGGTGAGCGAACGTTGGTCGGCGTCCCAATCGGCGTCGGTTTGAGTTGGGCGATTGCCCGGACGAATCAGCACCGGAATGGATTGTTCGGCAACCCCGGCGCGACAAGTGATCTGCGCCTGTCCGGGTTGCAATAAAGTTGCCGTTCCACTGTCATCAACAATTAATTTTTCAGCATCGGAAGATGACCAGGAGAGCCGCGCTCCTTGCACGGTTTGTCCGTTGTTATCCAAAGGCAAGGCACTAAACACAACACTTTGTCCCTGATAGCCGACAAATTTGGCAGGAGAGATTTGCAGTGAAGCCACTCTGGTAAGGCGTTCGTTCAACGTCTCGCGGTGACGTTGCGCGGGTTTGCCTCCGAACAACCACCTGAAAAACGAGGTGACGCTGCTCATCGGCGCAGTCACCACATGGGTGGTTGCATTGAACGTAGTAGATGCCAAGACCTGCGCTCCTTCAATGAATGAGCCGTGTGAAGGCAGCATCAACAAACTCAAGATCAATGCCAGACAGATCAGTTTTCTTCCTAAATGCTTTTCGTAAAGCGCACAACCGGTTTGAGTGATTGAGAAATGAGCGAAGAAAAACGAACTGACAGGCTGGGTTGCATAACATCATCCTCTAAAAATTTAATTTGGTTCTATGACGAAGTGAGGTACGGGAAATATCGAACAGTTCACTTAACAAAAATGTTAAGCCGGGGAAAAAACCGAAAACTTGCTCTGCTTTGAAACGGGTTCAGTATATGAAAGTTAAACCGCAAATTTCAAGAACTATTTTCTGAATAAATGGTTGCAAATTTGTTACAAGAATTTGAAAACCTCATTCTTCTCGCTTGGAAGACCGAATGCCGGTAAAGTTTTTTGCGTCATTTGTGATAGAAATTTTCTACTCTCACCTTTGTCCATTTTCAGATGCGCGAATACCTTGATTTACAGGCTATTTATGTCATTTACCTGTATCTCATCGCGCTCTTCTGAACGCATCCAGAAGAGCCGTTGGTCTGTCGGTTTTGATGGCATCAACTTTGAGCGTCCATAAAGCGCCCGCAATTTCCGGCGAATCGAGTGTCCAAGCCCAGACTTCTACGCCCGATTGATGCGCCTTTTCGATGACTTCTAAAGAAACTTTGCGAAAATTGACTGAGATAGAATGCGGTTTGAACTTCAACACTTTCTCTAAAGATTCCTGAAAACTGACGGTCGTATCGTATGCCGGATTGATGTGAAGTTTTAAATCCGCGCCCAAAGCTTTACGCAATTTTTCAGCGGTGCGCAGATCGGGCGGCTCAAGTACGACGCGGTCGCGCGCAGGCGTTGCGCGCAAAATCTCGATAGTCTTATCAACCAGTTTGTCGAAATTCGCGCCGCGCTTGAGTTCGATGTTCAGCAGTCCGGTTTTAATTTTCGCGAGTACATCTTCAAGCGTCGGCACATGACGATTGCCCGCATCATCACCTACGGGGGTGAGCGGACTGGCGCGCAGTTCCGGGTAAGTCATATCGGCGACCGGGCGCGTCTGTTGCGGTTTCGGCAAGCCTTCGACGCGCCCGAAAATTTCATCGTGATAGATGACCACCACGCCATCGCGGGTCAATCGCAAATCGGTTTCGATACCATCAGCGCCGATGCGCGCGGCGCGCTGAAAGGCTTCGATGGTGTTTTCCGTCGATTCACGCGCGCCGCCGCGATGGGCGATGATTAAGGGTTTACTGCGAGCAATAATTTGCGCCTGTGAATTGAAAGGCAAATCAGCAAAAAAGCTGAACGAAAGTAAAATCAGAGCGGCTGATATAACAATTTTTTTCACGCTTCATAACTCCTGAAAATTTGGCGAAAGCGTTAAGTCAACAAGTTGCCATTGCGGCGGTCAAAGACCGCCTCTCAACAGTAAAAGTCATATTGCCATTTGTTTTTAAATAAACGGCAAGCATTCTACAAACAGAAAGAGCCGGAGGCTAGTGGTTAAACGCTTGTTGCAAACATTTAACCGCCAGCCTCCGGCTCAGTTGATTAACCAAAACTTAAATTACTCTTCGTTCTTGGTCACCTGATTGAACAGGTCGCCGAGCGTCGCCATACCGGTGTCCTGATAACTACGAATGTCTCCGGGGTCGTTCTCTTTGCCGACGGCGCGCGCCGACAAGCCAATCTTTTTCTGTTCGCGATCAAGTTTCAAAATCTTGAACGGCATAGCTTGACCGGCTTTGAAAACTTCTTCGGGTTTTTCAACTCGTTCGTCGCTCAGTTCCGAAATATGGCAAAGCCCTTCGATGCCCTCTTCGATTTCAACGAAGGCACCGAAATTGGCAAAGCGGACAATCTTGCCGCTAATCACATCGCCGACTTTATGCGTATCAAAGAATTTATCCCAGGCATTGGGTTCAAGGTCTTTGATAGACAAACTCAAACGGCGATTTTCCATTTCGATGTTGGTGATGATGGCATCGACCGGTTGACCTTTTTTCAAGACATCAGATGGATGTTTGATGCGTTTGGTCCAGGAAATATCGGAAACGTGAACCAGTCCGTCAATGCCCTCTTCGATTTCAATAAAAGCGCCGAATTCGGTAAGCGAACGCACTTTGCCGGAAACTCGCTGACCGACGTGATAGCGTTCCATCAAGGTCGACCACGGGTCGGGCAATGCCTGTTTGATGCCGAGGCTGATGCGGCGATTGTGCGAATCGACTTCAAGTACAACGGCTTCAACTTCCTGTCCCATCGAAAGCAATTTCGAGGGATGTTTCAAACGTTTCGACCAGGTCATCTCGCTTACATGCACAAGACCTTCAACGCCGGGTTCGATTTCAATGAACGCGCCGTAATCGGTAAGGCTCACGACTTTGCCTTTGACCTTTGAACTGATGGGGAAACGTTCGGCGACACTTTGCCAGGGGTCTGGCTGTAGTTGCTTATAGCCGAGCGAGATGCGTTCCTTTTCGCGGTCAAATTTCAGAATCTTGACTTGAATGGCATCGCCGACTTTAAACATTTCGTTCGGCGATTGAATGCGTCCCCAACTCATATCGATGATGTGAAGCAGACCGTCAATGCCGCCCAGATCAATGAACGCGCCATAATCGGTGATGCTTTTCACAATGCCGTCAACAATGTAGCCTTCGTCGAGGTTGGCAAGGGTTTCGGTTTTCTTCTTGGCAGATTCTTCTTCGAGAATCGCTTTGCGCGAAACCACGACATTGCCGCGTTTTTTGTTGAGTTTGATGACGCGCACATCAATGTCTTGATTGATGTAGGCTTCAAGGTTGCGCACCGGGCGGGTATCCACCTGTGAACCGGGCAGGAAAGCTTCGACGCCGTACAAATCGACGGCGAGTCCGCCTTTGATGCGTTTGGTGATATGACCGGTTACGGTTTCTTGAGACTGATGCGCCTGACGGAGTTTATCCCAGGATAAAATCTTGACGGCGTCAGCGCGTGAGAGTACGGCGTAACCATCCTGATTTTCCAAACTCTTGAGCAGGACATCCACTTCATCGCCACGCCCAACCGTAACATTGCCGCTGCGGTCGAGAAATTCTTCGCGCGCCACGACGCCTTCAGACTTATAGCCGATGTCAATCAGAACGTATTGCTCGGTTATGCCAACCACCACACCGCGGATAATTTCGCCTTCCTGTTTGGATGCGGCGCTCTCTTTCTCGTAGTTTTCGAGCAACGCGCTGAAGTCGCCCATGGATTCGGTTTCCGGTTCAGCATTGGGATTTTCGGGGTTGTCGTTCGCATTGGAACTATCGTTGCTGTTTTCCGGTGTGGGTGCGGTTGCTACAGGGGCAGCCTCTTCAGACTTGCCGTCTGTGCCTGCGCTCTGACTGCTATTGGCAGCATTATCGTTGGCGCTATCTGCTGCCATGCTTGCGCCGGACGGGTTTACCTCATCTATCGCCATTTAACTGCTATGCCTCCTCGAGTGCCTTTGAAATTTCATCAAAAACCAATTATGAAAATTGGCGTAAGCGTTCCTCATAGCTATGCTTCATCTTTTTATTCAGAGATGAAGGCGAAGCCAAACAATCTCAGATGACCTATGTCGCTGATGCTACGAATGTCTCTCCTTCGGGAGAGCGCGTGGCAGGACATTGAAAACCGTGCTTGATTTGCTCTCGCTCCATACATCTCTATGAGGCAAGCCACAACTCTACACCCTTGTACCATACATCGTCAAGGAGTTGGGCAAGCCGCTTTTTCATCAATAATTTTTAACCGTTTCTTTCTTTGAACCATGGGAAACAGGCATTATTTAGTCATTTTGTTTTTATCGTCTGCGAGACAAAAAACTACTGGCAGCTTTGCTTGCATCGACTTGAAGGGCTGCGATATACTCGGTTGCCCAAAATTAAAGTGGGTTCACCGTTGGTCAAATGTTCTCCCTGTTTTTCCAAATGTCATTAGGCAAAACATTTTTATCGGGGATGTTTTGGTTCATTTAATAAATTAGAAGTTTGTGCAGGAAATAAGAAGAGGTTCATATTGATGCGTTGTATCTTATCGTCCTTGCTGTTGTTGATAACCTTTGCTCTTTATGCTTCAGCAAAACCTCACACCGCTCAACGGCTGGCTTCGTCCTCACGCGGCTACTCAATGGTGTTGGTTGATGCCAACACCCCGGCAGAACTTGCCGACGCCCGCGATTTTATTGCTTCGCAAGGCGGCACGATTGCCATCATTCTTCCACCGCATACCATTTATGGCTGGATTACTCCTGCGGTAAAAGCGCGCATTCTTGGTAAGCATAAAATTCGCGCCGTGCATGATTCGGCAATTGACACCCAGGCTTTGCCCTACGGCGACCGCGTAACCCACATGGCAGCGCGACTCTATAACGACCTGGCAAGCGGCAGACGGGCGCGCCAGTTGGAATCAAACCGCCTTGAAGACAAACAGGAATTTAACGTCACCCGCCCGCCGCTGGTTGAGTGCGCGGTTCCACGTCCGCATTCATTTAACAAACAGGATTTTATTCGCAATCTGCAATCGCTCGGCGCGCAGGAAAGTTTAGAAAATCTCAGCGTGCAGCCGAACTTTTGGGGCAACACCGATACTATGGATGGTAATGTCGCCGTCGCGGTTTTTCTGCTTGAAAGCACCGGCGCAATCGACCCCAATCAACACACCTGGAATCAGGCTGATCAAGACATCGCGCTCACCGCTGTCGTCGAAGGCTTGAACTGGTGGGTCGAGCAATCACGCGCTTTCAATCTCGGACGCCCGTTGCAATTTACTATTGTTCCTTACTTCGCCAATAACCCTGCCTGCCAGATTGCTTATGAACCCATTTTGCACGAAGGTCGCGAGTCGGCGCTCTGGGTTAATAATGTAATGAACAATCTCGGCGTTGACGCCGGCGATACCTTCATTCGTGTCGCTTCTTTTGATCGGGTGATTCGCGATCAAAATCGCGCCAACTGGGCTTATTCGATTTTCATCGGTTACAATCCTGCGCCCGCGCAGAATGCCTTTGCCGACGGACGCGCTTCGTGGGCATATATCGGCGGCCCGCATGTCAATGCTTTATTCCGCACCTATGGTTGGGATTTGAAGCGCATCATCTCGCACGAAACCGGGCATATTTTTTATGCCTGCGATGAATATAGCCAACCGGGGTTTCACACCTGTAGTTGTAGTTGCGCGCCTGAGGTGAGACCCGAAGCCAAAAACGGCAATTGCGAATCGGGTTGCGGGGTGTCAACCGAATGCATGATGCGCATCAATGAACTCGCTTTATGCGCCTACACCGCAGCACAAATCGGCTGGACGAGTACCGTGCTGCCTGACATTCCCACAGCGCCCGCAGGACTCGTGGTTTCCGCATCTTCACCGACCCAGGTGTTAGTCAACTGGCAGGACACCGCAACCAACGAGGCGGGATTTCAGATTGAACGCAAAGGCGGGTCGGATGCGAATTTCAGTTTGATCGGCACTGCCGCCGCAAACCTCACTTCGTTTGCCGATAACACGGTCGCTGCCGATACGATTTACACCTACAGAGTTCGCGCTTTTAATGTGTCGGGCGCATCGGGATATTCTTCAGAATCAAGTGTGCGCACGCCTGCGACCTCGACCAACCTGAGCATTTCCACAGCGGATTTATCTGAAGCCACGGTCAATGTTCCCTACAGCCGCACGCTCTCTGCATCGGGTGGGTTGCCACCTTATCGTTGGCTTGTCGATAGCGGGACATTGCCGCCCGGCATCAGCTTGTCACAATTTGGCGACCTCTCAGGAACGCCAACATCGGCGGGAACCTTTAATTTTGTCGCGCGCGTCAACGACACGGCAAACAATTCAGTTACCAAAGCATTTTCTTTAGTCGTCAAAGCTGCCGCAGTGCTTACAATCACTACTAAAGAATTACCGCGAGGCTCAGTAGGTACAAGTTACAGTCAACAACTTGGTGCCTCTGGCGGACAAACGCCTTACACCTGGACAATTCAATCCGGCTCATTGCCGGAAGGTTTAACGCTCACGCAAACCGGCAACCTGCAAGGCACCCCGGAACGCGCCGGCACTTCGAGTTTCACGCTTAAACTCACGGATGCCACCAGTGCCACAACGACGACAACCCTTTCGCTCGTCATCAATCCGGCGACTTTGTTGTTGACCATTCAAACCGTCGCGTTGCCGGATGGGGTTGTCGGTGAAACTTATTCGCAAACCCTGATCGCCGCAGGCGGCAGTTCACCCTATCGCTGGGCGCTCAAATCGGGAGAACTTCCCAATGGTCTCACGCTTTCAGCCAATGGCATCATCAGCGGCACACCGACATCGTCAGGTGAAAAATCTTTTGAAATTGAAGCCATTGATCAAAGTGGACAACGCGCCATCAAACAATTTGAGATTGATGTTGACCCGCCACCTGAGTTTACCATCTTGACCCAATCCGCTTTAAAGACAGGGGCGGTTGGCGTGCCTTTCCGCGTTGAATTGCAAGCCACGTCAGGCACCGAACCCTATGTCTGGAAGAAAAAGAAAAAAGCCAAATTCGGAACCTTGCCCGACGGCATAACGGTTTCCAAAGAAGGGATATTATCGGGAACACCGACCGCTCAAGGCACTTATAATTTCACCTTGCTGGCTATCGATGCGGCAGACCGCGTTGCTTCTAAACCGTTCACATTGGAAATCGCGCCGCCACCACCACCGCTTGAAATTCGCACTACCAGCTTACCGGCGGCAACTCAAGGCTTGCCTTACAATGGCAAACTCGAAGCCAACGGTGGAGTTGCACCTTACGCCTGGTCGCTTGATTCGGGCAGTTTACCAAACGGCTTAACCTTATCCGAATCGGGCGACATTACGGGACGCGCAACCGCCGTGTTCACCGCCAATTTTGTCGTGCGTTTGCGTGATGCGATTGGCACATCAAGCACCAAAGCGCTTTCCATCACCGTCGTTCCGCCGCCGCCGCCACTTGCGATTACCACGACTTCGTTGCCGGAAACTTCAGCCGAGCGCGCTTACAACCAAAGCTTGCAAGCCACTGGTGGCGTACCGCCTTACACCTGGAGTATCGCCAACGGCAGTCTCGGCGCAGGCTTGAACCTTTCAGCCAGCGGCACGATTTCAGGAACGCCAACCGCACCGGGAACCGCGGTGTTTGGCGTGCGCGTAACCGATTCGGCGCAACAAACCACGGTGCGAACGTTGGCAATTAAAATCAACCCGGCTGACCGATTGGCACCTTTCGGCGTATTTGAAACACCCGACCACAAAGCCACTTTGACCGGTACGATTACCGGCACCGGTTGGGCGCTCGATAATGTGGGCGTCGTGGCGATTGATATTCTAATCGATAATCAAAAAGTCGCCGAAGCCGATTACGGCATCGCCAGACCCGATGTTGCTGTCGCCTGGGGTTCATTCCCGAATGGCGCAAACGCCGGGTTCAGATTCTCACTTGATACCACCAAACTCGCCAACGGCGATCATACGCTCGCGGTTCGTTTTGCCGATGCGCAGGGCAATACCGTGATCGTCGGCGCACGCACTATTCAAGTTCAAAATCGTTTGCTTGCCATCACCACTACAGATTTGGTCAGAGGCAAAAAAGGTGAATCTTACAGTTTCCAATTGGGCGCAGCAGACGGGCGACCGCCTTACACCTGGACGCTCACTTCGGGCGCGCTGCCGCAAGGCTTGAATATGAACGCCAGCGGCGTCATATCGGGAACGCCGACGGTTGCAGGCTCATTCACCTTCGGTGTGCGGGTAAACGATACGGCAGGCGGGGTTGCCGTCGCATCGCTCATCCTGTTTATTCAACCGGACATTGAACCGTTGAATATCGTCAGTCGCGGCGATTTGGCGGCAGGTTTAACCGGCGTCGATTATGCTTATCAGTTGCTCTTTGCCGGTGGCACAGCGCCGCGAACCTGGAGCATGGCAAGCGGCAATTTGCCGCCGGGACTTAGCCTTGGCGCATCAAGCGGGGTGATTTCAGGCAAACCAACCCAAGTGGGCAATTACACTTTCACGCTTCGCCTGACCGATGCCACCTCAACGACGGTTACGTCACAGCCGTTGAACATCGCCATCACGCCGGGTCCCCTGGTCATCACGAGCAGCGGCACCCTAACGCAAGGCACAGCCGGAAGCGCATACACTTATCAATTAACTTTCCTTGGTGGACAAGCGCCAATGACCTGGTCACTCAGCAGCGGCGCGAGCTTGCCGCCGGGGCTTTCATTGAATGCAACGACCGGCGTGATTAACGGCACACCAACCACACCGGGCACTTACACCTTCACGGTACAGGTGGGCGATTCACAGCAACCACCCGTCAGTGTGACCTCAGGCACCTTGACCATTGTTATCGTGCCTGCGCCGCTGGTCATCACCAGTTCGGGCACCTTAACCGGCGGGCGAATCAATCAGGCATACACCCATCAACTCACTTTCACAGGTGGCACGCCACCCGTGACCTGGTCTTTGCCGACCGGTTCGACCTTGCCGCCGGGATTGACGCTGAATACTACGACGGGCGTGATTTCCGGCACGCCAACGCAAACCGGCAACTTCTCATTCACCGTGCGAATTACCGATTCAGCCAATGTCGTAGCCACTTCAAGCGCGTTGCAAATCACCATCTCGCCTTAATGAAAATCGTTCGGGAGTGTAGGCGGTGACCGGCACTCCCGAATACATTCGTTTGAGCAAATATGTAAAAGCTTAACCGCTCGCTTTGCTCAAGCGGTAAAAACCGGTTTGATGATGCGCGATGAACCAAGCCATTAACGAAGTTTGCCATAATCATCCACACCTCGCCGCCGCTTTTACCTGCACTGCCTGTCACACAAATTTTTGCCGCCATTGCGTGAAATTCATCAATACTTCAACCGTCTGCATTTGCACTTTGTGTGGTTCACTTTGTGCGCCTTTTGCTGAGCTTAAACAAAAACATGATCTTCAAGTTGACCGGCAAACCGCTTTCGGGTTTGAAGATTTCAAATTCGCTATCGGCTATCCGTTGCAGGAAATTTTTACCTTGCTTGGGGTTTCGGCAATTTACGGCGCGGGCTATTTCTCGCTCACTTTTTATGCTTTGAAAGGTGTCGGAGGCGTTCTCGGCAGCCTTGGCTTGCTTCCGGCTTTTCTGGTCAATGCCATGATGATTGGCTGCGCGAGGTTAATCATCAAACGCCTTGAAACCGGACGCAGCGATAGCGCAGACGTTTTCGATTTATCGTATCTGTTAAGCGAATTCTGGACCTCTGTGCGAATCGCTGCGGCGATATTTATGGTCGTCAGTTTGCCGACGATTTTAATCCTCCGCTTTAGTTCAACGCCGCTCATCGAACAATCCTTTCCGGTCTTTTTACTCATGCTGAGTTGGACGATTTTTTATTATCCGATTGCTGTACTTGTCGCTTATCTGAGCGGCAGTTTCTGGACAACCATCAATCCGATTTTTGGTTTAAGCGCAATGCTCAAACTTGGCGCAACTTTTCTGCGCCTTTTTGGGTTTTATCTCATTCTGGTTGCAATCGCGTCTACAGCGGTTTATTTAATTAGCGCAGTATTTTTACGCGCCGGTTTTAATATCGTTCTCTTTTTAAGTTTAGGTTTGTTTGTTGCCCCGCCGATTTTTTACGCCAATATGGTGCTTGCCGCTTTAATCGGGCGGGCGCTTTTTAAACACGGCGACCAACTTTAATTGCGAGGAGCCGCAGCGTGACTTCAGTAGACCCTTCAAACTGTTTTTTCAATAAATCAATCGAAACTCTTACAGGCGATTCGTTACGCGAATGGCAAAACCAGCGACTGCGAAATCTGTTGGCAGAAATAAAACCCAATCAATTTTATCGGGAAAAATTCAAGGCGCGCGGGCTTGAGTTTAACGACATTAAAACAGTTGAAGATTTGCGGGCGCTTGCTTTCACGACAAAATCCGAACTTGTTGCGGAACAAGCGCAGCACCCACCGTTTGGCAGGCTGCTGACTTACCCGCGTTCGCGCTATCGCTATTTACATCAAACTTCGGGCACTACAGGTCGTCCGCTCAAGTGGCTCGATACTGCCGAAAGCTGGCAATGGTTTGTTGACGGTTGGGGCTATGTGTTTCGCGGCGCGGGCGTCAGTGAAGATGATTTAATTTTTTGTGCCTTCTCTTTCGGTCCCTACATCAGCCACTGGGTAGCGATTGTCGGGGGTTGGAATATCGGCGCAATGTGTCTGGCGGGCGGCGGACTCAACAGCGAACAGCGGTTGCAAACCTTGCTCGACAACCAGTGCACCGTGTTGCTTTGTACGCCGACCTACGCTTTACATCTGGCTGACCGCGCCGCGGAACTCGGAATTGATTTGCGAAACTCCAGCATTCGCACAACCATTCACGCGGGCGAACCGGGCGCAAGTCTCCCGAATATTCGCAAGCGGATTGAAAGCGCTTGGGGCGCAACCTGCTATGACCATGCGGGCGCAACCGAAGTTGGCGCGTGGGCATTTGCCTGTGCGCAAGAGCGCGCAGCCATTCATTTGAACGAAGCCGAGTTTATTTTTGAAGTTATCGATCCGCAAAGCGGCGAACTGCTTGATGCCGGCAAGCGCGGCGAGTTGGTAATCACCAATCTTGGACGCGCAGCCATGCCTGTGCTCAGGTATCGCACTGGCGATCTGGTTGAAATCATCGATGAACCCTGCGCTTGCGGCAGAAGTTTCGCGCGCATCAAAGGCGGGGTGCTCGGTCGAGCAGACGATATGATGATTGTGCGCGGCGTCAATATTTATCCCGGCGCGATTGATGATTTGCTTGGCGGACTCGCGAACATCGCGGAATACGAAGTTCAGATTCGCTCGATTTCAGGAATGCACGATTTGTTAATCAAGTTTGAACCGACGGACGCTACTGGTTTTCAAGAAACTTCGCAGACCATTGCCAATGCCTTTCGCAATCGCTTCAACATTCGCGTCAGTATTGAAGGGGTCGCAAGCGGCAGCCTGCCGCGTTATGAATTCAAAGCTCGTCGTTATAAACGTATCGCAGAGGAAACATAATGACGCACTTGGTCAACAGGGTGCGTTTGCTTAAAGCAGGCAAGGTTTCTCAGGCGCGCGCGCTATTGCTTGCATTATTTTGCTGGTTAGGCGGTGTCGATTTATCCGCACTCAATATTTCGCTGCTTTCTTCAAAGTTTGGGAAGCTGCGAATCCACACGGTCAATGCCTGATGCAATTCTCCGGTGATCTGTTTTCGCAAGCGGTTGACAAATCCTTTTGCGCCTTTGATGTCGGTATCGGAAAGTAAAATAACCAAATCATTGTGCGGGTTTGTAGAAATCAAATCATCGTTGCGAACCGACGAACTCACCAGGTCAAAGAATTCGGCAACTTTGACTCTGATACTTTGCGCCTGCGGTTCAAGGCGATAGCCGACGATTGAAAAGGCGTTGCCTTTCTCCATCACCATCTTTATCTGTTCTTCAACATGCACAATGAAATGGCTGTAAGGTTCGAGTTTATCTTTTTTGGCACGCGGTAAATTATCCCTGAAATCTGCCCCAGGGGTTGCGCTGAGGTCTTCCTCAAAAACTTTCTGCGCGATTTTATCCGTATGATGGGCGATGGCTTCACTGAGCGCCACGGGCGTCGCAATCCAGGAATTAATCCCGCGATAACGAGCGATTAATTGTCGCGCTTTCTGTTTCAGTTCTTTGGTGCTGAAGGGTTTGGTTAAGAAATAATCCGCGCCCAGTTCGGTAGATAAAATACGGTCGCTGGCGCGAATATGAAATTTCGACAAAACGATAATCGGAACCGACAGGCTGGCGCGAATATGCGCCAACACTTTGAATCCGTCAACGATTGGCGCATCCACATCAAGCAGAACCAAATCCGGCGGCGACGCCAGAATGCTGGCAATTCCGTTTACCGAATCATTATAAATTTCGACGTGAAAATCTTGCAAAGCTCTGGCAATGCGTTCACAGGAGGCGCGGTCATAATCAATCACCGCAACGGTAAATTTTTTAGTGCCGGTTTGCAAAGTCTGACGTTTCGTTGATTCGGCTGATTCCATCTGAGGTTTAGGCGAATGTGAATCTGCGCTTTTCTCCTCAATGGTTAATCGGGCGACGGCAGGTTTTTCTTGTTCAAGCACCGGCTCTGTGCCTGACTCAGAAGTAAAATCGGTCGAGCGTCTGAGCGACGCTTGCTCTCTGGCACTGGCGAGCAGGTTTTGTTTCAACTCGACAAGGTCATCATTCAGGAGTCGTTCAATTTTTGCGCTCGCGTCTTTTAATTCGACAACTCTGCGTCGCGGGTCGGCAATCTGAGCATGCGTTTCAACTTTATTTAAATCAAATTCATCTATCTCAACATCAAGCTCTTCGACAAAATCAGAAAAATCGTAATCCCGAACTTCGATGACCGCGCCTGCTTCGGTTGCTTCCTGCTCAACCAACTCGCTGGTATCGAGTCGCGCCGGGTTTACCACCGACACCGATTCAAGAGTGGTTTGAGGAGTCGAGGTCGCATCCACTTCGGCTTGCACAAAGGTTGATTCCACAACTGGCTCAACCTGATGCGGAAAATCTTCGGAGTGGACTTGCGTTTCGCTATGGGTATCGTGCTGGGCAATGGTTTCCACAGGAAACTCGACTGCCGAGAAGGCTTCAAAAATCTCTTCCGTTTTTGCAGGTTCAACGGGTTTCGAGGTTTCTGTGATGGGTTCTACAGTTGCGGATGGGTTGAATTGATTTGCGCCATTTAAAAGAAACAATCCCTTGAAGGCATCGATTTCAATGGCTTGCGGTTTGAGGGTCGTCGATTTTTCAAATGCCAATGACCCGGTTCGACGGTTCCCTAGCGAATTGCTTTGAATGTGAAACGACTCTTTCACATATGGCGAAAGTTCCTGAACAACTTGCTGATGCGCTTCATCAGCAATCAATAAGACCGTAGCGTCCAATGACTGTGCCCATTCGGCAAATTCGCGAATGCGGTCTTTGCGCCCTTCAACTTTTCCTTGAACCAGTTCGGCAACCGAATCGAAAACGAATCGTTTAGGCGATGATTCTTTTAACCACCACGCCAATTCGCGAAGAATCGGTGTGAGTTTGGTTAAGCGGGCGACCTGCCCGATGATCTGTTCCGAATATTCCAGAATAACCAGTTTGCCTTTTTGCACATCTTCAAGACAGTCATAACCCAGGCGCGCAAATTGGCGCATGGCATCTTGCGGTGAATGGTGAGTCACCAGCGCGACATTATCACCCCGCTTTAATCCTTCAATGAGAAATTTGATACCTAAGATTGATTGTGCGGCAATGTCTCCATGCGCCAGATACAAGGCTCCCCTCATCAAGCCGCCCAGCAGTTTATCAACCGGTTCTATTCCGCTTTGTAGTAAATCAGGGGGTTTGCTACTCATAATTCCTGCGCCTGCCGCTTTGCCATCTTTAGACTCGAATCAACCACCATAAGCCTGCGACAAATAGCCAATCACCATCTCTGTTTTATTAAATGCTCAATCAAATACCTATCCCAAAAATAATTTCAGATGGCTCAAGTCGCCACTACTGCCACAGCGCGTTTTAACCTGGCAACGGTTTTCTCGCGACCAAGCGTAATCATAATATCAAACATTCCTGGTCCCACAGCTTGTCCGGTTAAAGCGGTTCGCGATGCATTGATGAGCAACCCGGCTTTGACGCCGGCTTCCTCGGAATAGGCTCTGAGAGCCGATTCTGCGCCATCGTGAGAAAAATCTTCGACCTCATTCAACTTATCAGCCAGCCCCGGCAAGAGTTCTTTCAGGCGTTCATCTTTCAAATTCTTTTTGACCGCAGCTTCTTCATACTCAAATTCATCGGCAAAATACGGTCTTCCAAGCGTCACAAAATCGGTCAAGGTGCGATAGCGGGCGCGCAGCAAATCAATGGTTTTTGCAAACCATTCGCGCTTATCACTGGCATATTCGTCGCGCCATAAATCCGCCTTTTTAAATTGTTCGGCGACTATTTCCGCAAGCTCGGAGAGCGCCATTGCTTTGATATATTCGCTGTTCATCCAAAGCGCTTTCGGGTCTGTCCAGTCGCCTTTTTCCGATTCTTCAAAATTAAAAATTGCGCCGGATTTATGAACCTCTTCGAGGCTGAATTTTTCAATCATTTCGCTACGCGATAAAATCTCTTTTTCGTCGCCCGGCGACCAGCCAAGCAATGCCAGAAAATTGACCAGCGCATCCGGCACAAATCCTCTATCGCGGTAGGTAGTCACCGAAACCACTTCGCCATGTTTGCGTTTCGACAATTTGATTTTACCCGGCGCAAAGATCAACGGCAGATGCGCAAATACCGGAATCGTCGCCCCCAGAGCCTGATAAATCAACACCTGTTTATGGGTATTGGTCAAATGGTCTTGACCGCGAATGACGTGGGTAATTCCCATATTAATATCATCGACAACCACAGACAGGTTATAAAGCGGATGCCCGTCCGAGCGCACCAAAACCAAATCTTCGATGTCTGTATAATCTCGTTCTTGCTGCCCAAAAACCAAATCAACAAATTTCGATGTCCCCGATTCCGGAACCTTTAATCGGATGGCTGCCTGTTCCCCTACCTGCAATCGGCGTTGAGCTTCTGCGATAGGCAAATCGCGATACGGATTTGCCTCCTTTCCGGTTGTCACCTGCGCGCGTCCACGCTCCGCGCTACGTTCTTTAACGGTTCGGTCATCGTTCTCTTCTTTAGGCGTGAAATCGTAATACGCCTTGCCTTCTTCAACCAATCGGTAAGCTGCCGCGCGATGTTCGTCGGCATAATCGGATTGAAAAAATGGTCCTTCATCGGCATCAAGTCCTAACCAATGCATGCCTTCAAGAATGCCCTTGACCATCTCTTCCGAAGAGCGTTGTATGTCTGTGTCTTCGATACGCAAAAGAAAAATGCCCTTATTTTTTCGAGCAAATAGCCAGTTGAATAAAGCGGTTCGAGCGCCGCCAACATGCAGGTAACCGGTCGGTGAGGGTGCAAATCTAACTCGTATCTTTTCTGTCATAAGCTTGTCATTATGTGCGAGCGATTTATTAAAACGCAAGGTGAGCCTTGCGAGAAATAAAAAAGAGGAGCCGAGATTCGGCTCCTCTTTAATTTGTTAAGTAGAGGCAGAATTTTATCTCCTACCTCTACGGTTAGGGTTTCAACTACTGACAGGTTTGAGTGATGCGCTTCGTAGCGAAGCCGCCATCAGAGTTGCTGATCTTCAATTCAGCGTTGCCATTGAGTAAGCCGCAGGCATTGCCTTTGAGAATCAACGTGTTGTAGCTGATGTTCGAGCCCGTCGTTACGGCGTTCTTGAACTTCATCTTCTTGACTCTCGTGCCATTGATGGTGGCAAGCGAAGTGTCTTGGAAGTTGCTACCTCTGACGACTAACACGCCGCCTTCAATTGTTGCGCTGTCAATGACAGGAGCTGTGCCCGTGCCACCCGATGCACCTCTACAGGTGAAGGTGACTTGAACGCCCTGTTCATTACCCAACGCACATCCCGCCGGTGCTCCGGCAACTGCGGATGTCAGGTTGCGGCTCGTGCCGCCACTTCCCGTCACGAAGATTAAGAACGTCTTCCCTGCATTCGCACTGC